>DASSFG010000728.1:0-19121 GCA_035694685.1 Pirellulales bacterium | reverse complement strand
CTGGCGGCGGCTATGCCCGCTCTGCTCCAGAAAGGAGAGAATCTTCAGGCCAATCACCGGCAACACGCAAGGCATGAGATTCAGAATCAACCCGCCCAGAAAGCCGAAACCGATCATCCTCACCAGCGAACTCGAAGCGTGGTCGCCACCCACCAACTTGAAGGAGTCGGGATTGAGCAGGCTGGTCTTATCGCCTCCTCGAGTGCCGCCGCTTCCACCACCGGTGTTCGCCGCCGGATTCTTTACCAACTTGAGCACGTCGTTGTACTTGACCTTCGAGTTGAACTTGAGCGGCGCCTTACCTTCGACCGTCTGTGCCCCCAGAGCCACCTTTACGTCAAAGCCGAGCGCCGAGGGCAACTGGCAGTTTTTCTCGGTGCAGATCTGGTAGCCTAGCAGGCCCTCGATCTTTACCGCTCCGCGTTTGGCGGACGAAGGAGCGGTCAGCTCAATCGTCCAGGTCACCGGCTCTTCGTGAACGCGTAGCGTACTGATCGGGTCGGGCACCGGCCGGTCGCTGGCCACCGCCGGGCCGTCTTTCAACCCGGACGTTTGGGTCAGCACGATGAGCGTCGGCCTGTTGCCCGTTGCCGCGGGCGGATTATCGCTCAGTTCATAGATATGCCATGGTTTGGCCGGCTCGGCCGCAATAACCAGCTTGAACTTTCCGCCCGGAACCACCATCCGCGGCGTCACATAGCCGCGAAAGGTAATGTCATCGGCCTCGTAAACGCCCACGTTGTCAACGTCGGCGGTCTCGGTTCGCGCGGACTCACCATCGTCAGCAGTAGCCAATGCGGCAGCAAAGGGGAAGTCTTGGGGAATGTTGCACTGCCCGTCTCGGCACGATTGGGCAAAGAGTTTGCCGTTAATCTTCAGTTGCTCGGGATCGACGCCGGCGGCCAACTCGATGGGCGCCGTCCAAGTCACCGATCCATCGTGTTCTTCCAGCGAAAGACCTTTGAATGCCAAATCGTCGACGTGCTTCTTAGCCGGCTCCGAAGGCTTGAACTCGCCCTTGACCTTGAACTTGTCACTCTGATCGAGCTTGATTTTGGAGCGCACGGGGCCGCCGGGCGGCTGAGTGAGAGAATAGATATGCCAGCCGTCGGCCATGTTGGCCGTGATGGATAGTTGCCCGGATCGCGAAGCTTTGTCGGCCGAAAATTTGGCAGTCACTGTCACGACCGGCTCAGCATCGCCGGCCGAAGGGCCGCCTTGGATTGTGTCGAAAAGGCCGTTTTGCGCGGCTGCTGGCGAACCATCGATGGGAATAATCGCCACTCCCCAGATGAGGCCCATCATGAGACAAAGCTTGCGCATTCCTTGTCCTTTGTCATTAAGCATTTGCCGTTGCCGATTAATCACGATTGTAAAAGTCGCGTCGCCGCCCGGTCAATGGTGGCGATTGCGGGCCCTAGGACTCATCGGAATTATACGTCGTCGGCTGAATTCGGGTGCAGCAACAGGTTGCGGCGTTGGACCGTGACTTGGAGGATGGGCTTCCTAGCCCGTCCCATACCGGTGACGGCCTAGGAAGGCCATCCTACGGCTTTGCCGTTGGCCGCCGCAAACTTGTTGCTGCATCTCTGAATGCTGTGCAGGCCGCATCTCGCATTGCCTGCGACACGCAGGTTTGGTATATTGCCCGATTCTCTGCCTGGCCGCGGATTTGTCTCTCGTGCGAGAGGCCGGCTGGCGGAACACCTGCATTTTTGCAATTTCACCCCCGGCGCGCCGCTTGCCAGCCGCTCACCCGCAGTCAGGCCAGCCTGACGGTAAGCGCGGCCGAACTTTGGCACTACATGGTCAACCGAAATCTGATCCGAGGACTCGATCTCAACGAACAAGACTGGGAACAAGAACTGACGGCGGCGCTGGAAGGCACCGACCCGGCACAAATCGAATGGACCGGCGGCGGCGTCGCGCTCAACGAAATCGTGCAGGGCCGCGTGCTTCGCGTCGAAGGCGACCAGGTGCTGGTCGACGTGGGTTACAAGAGCGAGGGCACGATCCCGCTCCATGAATGGGACGAAGGCGAAGAGCCACCCCAGCCCGGTCAGACCATCGAAGTGCTGATTGAAGACATCGAAGACATCCAGGCCGGCCTCGACGAGGCCAGCATGGTGCAGCTCAGCAAACGCAAGGCTGAGAAGATCAAGGCCTGGATTACCGTCATCTCCTCGGTCCACGAGGGCGACGTGGTCACCGGCGTGGCCACCCGCAAGATCAAAGGCGGCCTGCTGGTCGATATCGGCGTCAACGTCTTTTTGCCCGCCAGCCAGGTCGATATCCGCCGCCCACCCGACATCGGCGATTACATCGGCCGCACCATCCAGTGCATGGTGCTCAAGATTGATGAAGCTCGGCGCAACATCGTGGTCAGCCGCCGCGCACTCATCGAAAGCGAACGGGCGGAGAAAAAAGCCCGCCTGCTGCGCGAGCTGGAACTAGGTCAGCTTCGCCGCGGCGTGGTGAAGAACATCGCGGAGTTCGGCGCCTTCGTCGATCTAGGCGGCATCGACGGCCTGCTGCACATCACCGACATGAGCTACAAGCGCATAGCGCATCCGTCGGAAATGGTGTCCATCGACGAGGAGATCGAGGTCGTCATTCTGCACATCGACCGCGAGAAAGAGAAGATCGCGCTGGGTCTGAAGCAGAAGCAGCCCAGCCCGTGGCAAGACGTCGAAGCCAAGTACCCCGTCGGCACGCGCGTAAAGGGCACCGTCGTGAACGTCATGAGCTACGGCGCCTTCGTAAAGCTGGAAGAGGGCATCGAAGGGCTGGTTCACATCAGCGAAATGTCGTGGACCAAGCGCATCAGCCACCCCAACGAACTGGTTCACATCGACGACGAAATTGAGGTCGTCGTGCTCGGTATCAACAAAGAGAAGCAGGAGATTTCGCTGGGCATGAAGCAGACCCAGGAGAACCCCTGGGACCAGGTGGCCGACCGTTATCCGCCCGGCACGCCGGTCAAAGGCGTGGTCCGCAACCTCACCAACTACGGGGCCTTCATCGAGATCGAGGAGGGGATCGACGGGCTGCTGCACGTAAGTGACATGAGTTGGACGCGTAAGATCAGCCATCCGAGCGAGATGGTCGAAAAGGGCCAGGAGGTGGAGTGCCGCGTGTTGTCGGTCGATCAACAGCGGCGGCGCATCGCCCTGGGCCTGAAGCAGCTTAACGACGATCCTTGGGCCACCGATATTCCCGGCAAGTACCAGCCGGGCCAGGTGGTGACGGGCACCGTCACGAAGCTGACCAATTTTGGCGTCTTCGTCGGGTTGGAGAACGGTTTGGAAGGCTTGCTGCACATTTCCGAGCTGGCTGACCATAAGGTCGAGAACCCGGAAGACGTGGTAAAGGTGGGCGACCAAATCGAGGTCAAGGTGTTGCGCGTCGATACCGACGAACGCAAGATCGGCCTGAGCCGCAAGCGGGTTGAATGGGCCGACGACACCATCGAGGAGGAAGCCGAGTCGGCAGGGGGAAGTTCACGCCCGAGCATCCCGGAAAGCGAATTGCGCGGCGGCACGGGCGGCGCCAAAGGCCCGCTCTTCAAAGCGCCCGAGCGGCCAGCGGAAGAGTAGCTTTACTCCGCAATCTGGCTGATAATGGTTCCCAGGAGGACCGATTCATGCCATTGCGCGATCACTTTCGGCCGCCGTTGGACGACGTCGCCTCGTGGGAAGAGCTCCACGGCCAGTGGCCCGCCGTGATTGTGCAGCACTTGCGCAGGAAGCTGCCCGACGGGTACGTCGCCGCGCCGCGCGTTCGTCGCGGCTCACCGCTGGAAATCGACGTCTCGGCGTTTGAGAAAGACGACATTCCCTCTGCTAACCTCATGAGCGCAGCGAACGGAGGCACAGCGACCGCCGTCTGGTCGCCGCCGGCCGCGGGCCTCGCTATCGAGACGGAGTTGCCTGCTTTCGATGAATATGAGGTGCGGGTTTACGACGCAAAACGGGGCCGGCGCTTGGTCGCCGCGATCGAGATCGTCAGCCCCGCGAACAAAGATCGTCCCGAGCATCGCAACACCTTTGTCGGAAAGTGCGCGGCGCTGCTTCGAAAAGGTGTCGCCGTCAGCATCGTCGATCTCGTGACCGTTCGGCAATTCAATCTTTATGCCGAGATGTTAACGTTCTTGGGCCACAATGATCCAACGTTAAGCGATCCACCGCCACACACGTATGCGACCTCGTGCCGCTGGGTCAAAAAGGAAAAAACGATGCTGGAAGGGTGGTGGCACGTTTTGACCGTCGGCCAGCCGCTGCTCACTTTACCGTTATGGTTGGGCGCTCAGCTTGTCATCGCCCTCGATTTGGAAACGACTTACGAGCAAGCCTGCGACGACCTGCGGATCAGATGACATTGACCCGGCTTGCTCTTCTACTAAAATGTTGCGACCTTTGGATTTATATTTCGCCCGTTGACCTTGCACGCTGCCCCAACCGTGACCGCCGACGAAGCTCAAACCGGTATGCACGAGGCGGCGCGGCGCGAAAAGCTGCGCAAGCTTGAAGAGCTGGGCGTCGATCCGTGGGGCCAGCGGTTCGATGGCCATCAAGCGATCGCCTCCGTTCGTGGCCGTGAAAGTGAGATCACCGCCGAACCCGCGCCCGCCGAGGGAAAGCAACGCCCCGCCGAGCATGGGCCAAAAGTCAGAGCGGCCGGACGAATCGTGCTGCAACGTTCGCAGGGTAAGTTGATTTTTCTTACCATCCGCGATTGGAGCGAGCAGATTCAGGTCTTCATCGGCCGCGGCCAGGTGGGCGAAGACAACTGGGCCTTGGCCGAATGCTTTGACCTGGGCGATGTCGTGGGCATCGACGGCGAGTTGAAGCACACGAATAAGGGCGAGCTGACGATCTTCGCCGAGAAGCTGCACTTTCTTACCAAGTCGGTTGAGCCCCACCCGGACAAGCACAAGGGCCTGGCCGACCCCGAGCTGCGCCAGCGGATGCGCTATCTCGACCTGATCTACACCGACGGCGTGCTGCCGCGGTTCTTGAACCGCACGAAAATTGTGCAGTCGATCCGCAACACGCTGGCGGGCGAGGGCTTTGTCGAGATCGAAGGGCCGACGTTGCACTCGATCGCCGGCGGCGCCGCCGCGCGGCCCTTCAAAACGCACCACAACGCCCTCGATATTCCGCTCTTTCTGCGGATCGCCCTGGAGCTGCACCTGAAACGGCTGTTGGTCGGCGGCGTCGAACGCGTTTACGAGCTAGGCCGCGTCTATCGCAACGAAGGGATCAGCCCCAAGCACAACCCCGAATTCACCATGCTCGAGGTCTATCAAGCTTACGGCGACTACCGCAGCATGATGGACCTGACCGAAAAGGTCGTCGTCGATGCCATTCGCGCCACCGGGCAGCCCTTCCAGCTTCCTTGGGGCGAGGCCACCATCGACTTCTCGCCGCCTTTTGCCCGCAAGACGTATGATGAGCTGTTCGAAGAGCACACCGGCGTTTCGCCTGCTGATGCTGAGCAGGTAAAGAGACTGGCCGAAGAAATCGGCTTCGACACCGCCGGCAAACACCCCGACGTGATCAAGAGCTTCGTATTTGAAGAGCGGGTCGAAGACCGCTTGATGGGGCCGGTTTTCGTGCTCGATTATCCGGCCAGCATTTGCCCGTTGACCAAGCGCAAGCGATCGAATCCCGAGGTGGCGGAGCGCTTTGAGTTGTTTGTCCAAGGCATGGAAGTGGCCAATGCCTACACGGAGTTGAACGACCCCGATTTACAAGAGCAGCTTTTTCGCACGCAGTTGGCCGGTCAAAAGGAAGAAGACTCGATGGCCAAGATGGACCACGACTTCATCCGCGCCCTGCGGCACGGCATGCCGCCCGCGGGCGGCCTTGGCATCGGCATCGACCGCCTGGTAATGTTGCTCACCAACAGTCAGACCATACGAGATGTCATTTTGTTCCCGTTGTTAAGACCTGAGAGTTAGCAGTGGAAAGGAAAAAGTGGAAAGTGGAAAGTGAAGAGGCGGGATGGCAGGTGCCCCGACGCTTCTCGCACTAGTTTTCCCTTCCACTTCCCCTTTCCACTTTTCCCTTTCTACTTTCCACTGAACGTCGCTCACGGATGAGCCTATGTACAAACTCTTACTCTGCTGGCGCTACCTGCGCACGCGCTATATCGCCCTGGCTTCGGTCATCAGCGTGACGCTGGGCGTGGCCACGATGATCGTGGTGAATGCGGTCATGTCGGGCTTTGCCCACGAGATGAAAGATCGCATTCACGGCATTCTCTCCGATGTCATCTTCGAATCGCACGGCACGAGCTTTGACGATCCGGGTTATCACATGGATCGCATCCGCAACGTGGCGGGCGACTACATTGCCGGTATGACGCCGACGGTTCACGTGCCGGCCATGCTCACGTTCGAGTACGCGGGCCGGCCGTACACGCGACCGGTGACGCTCATCGGCATCGACGAACAGACGCAAGGCGAGGCCAGCGATTTCGGCAAGTACCTGCTGCACCCGGCCAACCGACAACAGATGAGCTTTCAGCTTCGCGAGGGCGGCTTCGACACGGCCGATCGCCAGGAAGGCGCGCCGGCCGATGGCCGCCGCGAACTGGGCAACGCCGGCTGGCCATATCGCCGCCACTGGGCCGAATGGAAAAAGCAGTTCGACGCCGAGCATCCGCAACGGGTCGCTCCGCCCGAGCCGCAAAGCGACGAGTCCCTCAGCGATGAGGGCGTCGGCGACGTACAAGCCGGCGATGGTTCACTCTTGCTCGCCGCCGCAGCAGTGAAACCGACTGACGCCGACGTCCAGCCTGCCGATGCTTCCGCGGCCACTGCTCCGCTGGTCGATCCCTTCCAGCCGGAAGCGGAGGTATTCAACCCGGCCACTGAACAACACACGGGCCTGGTGCTGGGCATGGCGCTCTCCAGTTTTCGCAACGAAGAAGGGAGCGAGCAATTCTTGTTGCTGCCGGGCGACGACGTGCGGCTGACCTTTCCCAACGCGGCCAATCCGCCGGGCGCCGCCAGCGATTGGTTCACCATCGTCGATCTCTACGAAAGCAGGATGAGTGAATACGACTCGACGTTCGTATTCGTGCCCATTCGCGAGCTGCAACGGCTGCGCGGCGCGCTCAACCCAACTACGAACGTCGGCGACGCCAACAGCATTCAAATTCGCCTCAAAGACGAGCGCGACGCCGAGCTGGTGCGCGACAAGCTCCGCAAGGCCTTTCCGCCGCAGCTCTACGCCGTCTCGACCTGGCGCGACAAGCAAGGGGCCCTCCTGGCCGCCGTGCAGATGGAAACGTCGATCCTCAACATTCTCTTGTTCCTGATCATCGCCGTGGCCGGCTTTGGCATTCTGGCGATCTTTTTCATGATCGTGGTCGAAAAGACGCGCGACATCGGCGTGCTCAAGGCACTGGGCGCCTCGGGCCGCGGCATCATGGGCATCTTTCTCACTTACGGCCTCTCGCTGGGCATGGTCGGCTCGGGCGTGGGCATGCTGCTCGGGTTGTGGTTCGTCATCGAAATCAACGACATCGCCAAATGGCTGAGCTGGCTTACCGGGCACGAAGTGTTCGATCCTTCGATTTACTATTTCTATAAAATTCCCACGATCATCGAGCCGGCGACGGTGGCCTGGATCGTCGTGGGGGCGATGCTGATCGCCGTGCTGGCCAGTGTGTTGCCGGCCCGCCGTGCCGCTCGACTACATCCCGTAGAGGCCCTGCGATATGAATGAGACCAAATCCGCCGCAGCGCGCACCGGGCGCCGGCGCAACGAAACGCTTCCCGCCCCGCACGTCGGCGCGGCCGGCGGCGCGGGCGTGCAACTCGCGTCGGTCGGCTTAATAAAGACCTATCGCAAAGGGCGAGTACAGATTCCTGTGTTACGCGGAGTCGATCTGGAAGTTCGCCGCGGTGAGTTCCTGGCCGTCATCGGGCAAAGCGGCTCGGGCAAAAGCACGCTCTTGCACATTCTTGGCACGCTCGACGCGCCTGACGGCGGCGAGGTCTACTATCAGGGCGGCCGCATCGACAATCTCTCGCTGCGCCAGCGCGACCGCGTGCGCAACGGCCAGGTCGGCATGATCTTTCAGTTCTATCACCTGTTGCCCGAACTGACCGCGCTGGAAAACGTGCTCTCGCCGTTGATGATCTCGTCGAGCGTGTGGGGTTATTGGCGGAGGCGACGCGAATATAACGACCGCGCCAAGGAATTGCTGAACCTGGTCGGGCTGGGGCATCGCCTTAAACATCGCCCGCGCGAGCTTTCGGGCGGCGAAATGCAACGCGCGGCGATTGCCCGAGCGTTGATCGCCGGGCCGCAAGTGCTGCTTGCTGACGAACCCACGGGCAATCTCGATCGAGGCACGGGGCAGGAGATTTTGCAGATTCTCGGCAAGCTGAATCGTCAGCAGCAACTCACCATCGTGATGGTAACGCACGACTTGGCCATCGCCGAGCGGGCCGACCGCGTCGTGCAACTCGTCGAAGGCCGGGCAAAAAGCGGCTAGGGCCCCTGTCCGCCTTCGAGTGATGGATGTTGGCGTCCACGTAGGGTGGGGCGAGCGAAGCGAGTTCCACCGCTATTGTTTTGGTGGGACTCGCTTCGCTCGATCCCACCCTACCCCCATCGCCATCCGTCAATACATCGTTGACGAGCCCCTTTGGCATCGGATTATCGTCGTCGAAGCTGCGGGAAGGATGCGGGGCAGGCGACGGTCAACAAGATGCCTAGCGCAACGCCAAAGCCGACGGCCGCGAAAATGGCGGTGAGCGGGTGCTCGCGCACACTGCCCTCTACACGATCATCGAACTCACGTATCGCTTCGCGTCCCTGCTGCCAGTAATTGTGGGCGCCTTCCATTAGATTTGAACCTGCCTCTCCCATCATTCTTGCGGATCCATTTCTGCGTGGCATGGGTTGGGATCTCCGGCAAACTCGTGGCAGTAAAACGGCCGATTGGCCTGCCCCGACGCCAACCGACCAACTTTTTCGGTAAACGCACATTGCGCGCCAAAGACATCGACCTTGGTGCCCTGGTGCGCGCGACGTAGAATGGGAGCAGATTGGGCGAATCTTACCTCCGCTCGGCCACCCCATGTCGTATCGATCGATTAAGCGCCATCTGGGCGAGACGCACCTCGAGCGAAAGTTCTTGATTCTCTTTGGCGTGTGGGTCTTTCTGCTTATTTTCGGCGGCTTCCTGTTGTGCAGCCTGCTTACCGACAGCCTGGTGAAAGAACAGAATTCGACGACGGCCAAGCGGCTTGTCGCCACCAGCCTACTGGCCATTCATTGGGAGAAAGTCAATTTTGCCAACGGAAAGCTGCTTGACACTGAGCGAGACAAGGAGTGGCTTGAGACCTTGGCGATTTTAGGCGCCGGAGTGCAGGGGCATGATTATGAATGGGCCTTTCTACGTCCCGCTGGCAGCGATGATCCGGCGCATCCGGCCGATGCATTCGAAGCGGACCTCATGGAGGAATTTGCGCAGGCGCCGCCGGAGACCAACGAGCCTGCTTCCGACGAACCACATCGCGAGCGGTTTATTAACAACGGGGCACAGTATGCCTATTACCGTCCCATTTATGCACAGACCTCCTGCATCACCTGCCACAAGGTCGTGAGTGGTCCTCCCGACCTGGCCGAAGGACAACTGATCGCCGTCGCCAAGGTCACTATTTCAACTGCCGACACGCACACGGAGCAAATCAAAAACCGGGCCATACTCTGTGCCATCGCCATCGTCATCACCTTCCTGGCGATCGCCGCGGCCTACTTTGTAGTGCGGTACGTAATCGTCAAGCCGCTCAAGCACCTGCGCGACGTGAGCGACGCCGTCAGTCGCGGCAATCTGGAACAGCGGGCCGAAATCAACACCGCCGACGAATTCGAAGAGCTGGCCGTGGCCTTCAACCGCATGCTCGCTCACTTGATTACCGCTCAGGAAGAGCTCCGTCGCCTGAACATCCACCTCGACCTGAAAGTCGATGAGCTGGCGCAGGCCAACATGCGGCTCTTCGAGCTGAATCGTCTGAAGAGCGATTTTCTGGCCACCATGAGCCACGAGCTGCGCACGCCGCTCAATAGCATTATCGGCTTCAGCGACGTGCTCAGCTCCATCAAGTCGCTCGACGACAAGCAACATCGCTACGTGCAAAACATTCAGAAGTCGGGCAAAATGCTGCTCGACATGATCAACGACATTCTCGACCTGGCCAAGATCGAAAGCGGCAAGATGGAGCTGCGGCCGAGCGACTTCCGCATCGAACAGGTAATCCACGCACAATGCGACATGGCGCGGCCGTTGGCAGAACGCAAGAACCTCGACCTCGACATCGTCGTCGACACCGACTTGCCCGAGCTGTTTCAAGATCAGGGCAAAGTGCAGCAGATTCTCAACAATTTGCTCAGCAACGCCATCAAGTTCACTCCCGACGGCGGGCGCATCGTGATCTCCGCCCGGCGCAGCCCCGACGACGAGTTGCAGCTCACGGTGGCCGATACCGGCGTCGGCATCTCGGAGGAGGACCAGGCGCACATCTTCGAGAAGTTTCGCCAGGGACGGACGGTGATGCCTGGCGGCGACGCGATGACGCGCGAATACTCGGGCACCGGCTTGGGCCTGTCGATCGTCAAAGAGCTCTGCAAATTGCTGGGAGGCGACATCTCCGCACAAAGCGAGTTGGGCAAGGGAAGCACGTTTACCGTTCGCCTGCCATGGCAAGTGCCGATTGGCGCGGCCGTGATGGACGAGGCATTCAGCGGTGAAGCCGGCGACGGCGGCAGCCATCTCACGCGCGAGGAGTTCGCCGGCCTGCGGGCCGAGGCAGAGATGGCCCGCGAGTACACGCCATGACGCAGGATACGGTGCGTGAATTTCCGCGACGTTCACCTTTGCAACTCGTGCTGCTCTTGTCGGGCGGCGGCACCACGCTGCGGAACCTGATCGAGCAGATCCGCGCGGGCCAGCTCGACGCCAAGATCGAACGGGTCATTTCCAGCAATCCGCAGGCGGCCGGTTTGCACTATGCCCACGATGCCGGCATCGAGACGAAAATCATTGAACGCCGTGGAGCCGGCGACGATGAGACGTTCAGCCGTACCGTGTTCGACGCTTGCCGAGAAGTCGATTGTCACGTCGCGGTCATGGGCGGCTTCCTCAAGTTTGTCACCATTCCGCATGACTTCGAGTGGCGCGTGGTCAACATTCACCCCGCCCTGATACCCGCCTTTTGCGGCCAGGGGTTCTACGGGCATCACGTACATCAGGCCGTGCTCGACTATGGTGCGAAGATAAGCGGTTGCACCGTCCACTTCGTCGACAACCAGTACGATCACGGTCCGATTATTTTGCAGCGCACGGTCGAAGTGCTCGACGACGACACTGCCGAGACGCTGGCCGCGCGGGTCTTCGAGGCCGAGTGCGCGGCTTATCCCGAAGCGCTGCGCCGCATTGCTTCCGGCCGGCTTCGTGCCAGCGGTCGCCGCGTGACTCTTGGGCGGTAGGTTGGGCGGTTGGGAAGGGCAATGGCGCCGGCTCTGCATCAGCCACCGGGCTCGCATGCGCCCTTATTCACGCACGGCTCGTTCCTGCTCCTCCCGCTGCACGCGGTCGATGTTCCAACTTCTTATCCCGCCTTGGCGCCTGCTACATAATAGAGGCAGCCAAGTGACAAAACCTGACCGCCGAGCCGCTAGTTTTGCACGGCCGTGGCCTGGCTTGCCGCCAATCGAAATGAACGAAGTCAGCCAAACCAACAGAATAGAGCGCTGGTCGCACCGTGGCGGCCGAATGCCTTGTATTACGTTGGATGGTCTTCAGCTCGACATGTCGGATGGCGAGGGCCTGATCATTACACGGCATCGCGGGCCGTATTGGCTGTTTCATCTACCGTCGAAATTGCTGACCCATCGGTGGCTCGACAAGCTTGGCGATTGGGGCATATCCACGCCCTTTTGGCAACTCGAGGCGATGCGTCCGGCTTGGGAAGCGATGCGCGAAACCTGGCGGGAGTACCTGGAATGGTGCGATGCCCACGAGCTTTCTCCCGATATCTTCGCGTGGCGCTACGGAGTCCACGTCGATTGGGTGTCGTTGCCACGTCAGTACTGCGGCGGCCTGCGATGGGAATCCATTCCTCCCTTCGCCGAACTCGAACGGCGGACGTCTGACGTCGTGCATCGCCTGGCGATGCAATCAAATGACAACCTTTCCTAGTCCGGCGTTACCGTAGGGAAATGCCATTGCCACTCAATATGTATTGCTTTGCCGGAGAAGGCGGCGACAGGGAAGGCCAAAGTCACTTTCTCGTTCGATGCCTGGCAAGAGGGACGTGCGGCGCCCACGACCATCAAGTTGCCCGTTGTCGCGCCGAAGTCGAAGGCCCAATGAAATGACAAAAAAATTACCTGACAGAAAGATGAGCGGACGTGGCGTCGCAGAGGAGGCAACGCAAATTCTTACCGACGATCAAGCGGAGTCGCCGGTGGCTCGAATAACGATATCTTGTCCGCTTACCATTGAAATCACGCCTCCACGTCGGCTGTTCCACCGTGCAGGCCGGATCAAAGCTCGACTCCACCGATTATAGCACGCTGCGATACGGTGTCACCGGAGAACCCACTCGCCGATTGAGACGGAGCAAGTGGGACGATTGGGCAACGGCCGACGGAGCCATTGCACTTTCTCGAAAGGGGGGCGAAACTATTGGGCGGAAAACGTCAAATGCGATGTGGGACAAATATAGATATGCAAGCGCCGGACCGCCAGCGGCAATGATGACGACGCGCGAAGAGCGGCATTCGTCATTCGGATTTTGTCATTCTTTCGTCATTCGTCATTAGGTATTCGTCATTGTCCCAAGTGGGCCGGCGAAGCGCAAGCTCGAATATTCCACCCTACGCCCATCAATCGCCGACCGCCTACCTGCCCGCCATGCTCACGTTCGTCAGCCCGCTGTTTCTGATCGGCCTGGTTTCGGCGGGCATTCCGCTCTTGATCCACCTCAGCCGATCGCGGCGGACGAAGAAGATGCAGTTTTCCACGACTCGCTTCTTCACCGACCAGTTTCTCCGCTCGTATCGCATGAGCCGCTTGAAGGAGCTGCTCCTGCTCGCCTGCCGTATGGCGCTGTGTGCCCTGTTCGCCCTGGCCCTCGCTGGTCCGATGCTGCTGCCACGCGGTGGCACGGTGTTTTCCGGGCAAAGCCGCTCGGTCGTGCTCGTGCTCGATCAATCGGCCAGCATGGGCCTGGAGGAGAACGGCGAGACGATGCTCGACCGGGCCAAAGCCGCCGCGCGAGAAGTGCTCGATGGATTGCGGCCCGGCGATCGGGCGTCGCTCGTGCTGGCGGGCCGGCGTGACCGTGGCCCGGAAGTCGTTTTCGACGAGCCGACGCCACAGTTGGGCGACGTGCGGCAGGCGCTCGAGCAGGTGGCGGTTGCCTCGCTGGGCACCGACCTCGCCTCGGCGGTAAACGTCGCGCGGCAGGTTTTGGTAAAGGCCACCACCGAGGGCAAAGAAATCTACGTCCTTAGCGACCTGCAAGATTCCGGCTGGTCGGCCGACGAACCGGCTACGACGCTCCCTTCAGATGAACTATTATTTTTCGTGCGGGTACGGCCGGAAAAGCCAGCCGATTTGGCCGTGACCGCGGTGCAATATTCGGCGGCGCGGCCGATGGTGGGCGTGCCGTTCGCCATTCGTCCGCACATCCGTAACACGGGCGACGGGTCGCGTGCCACGAACGTCAAACTCTGGATCGACGGCGAACTGGTGGCCGAACGCAAGCTCGATAACCTGGCCGGTGGACGCTGGACGTCGCCGCGGCTGCATCACGCGTTTGCCAAAGGCGGCTGGCACGAAGGATACGTCGAAATCGACGACCGCGCCTTGCCGGCCGACGATCGACGGTATTTTGCGTTCGAAGTCGTCGATGCGGTCAAGGTGTTGGCCGTCGATGGGGCACCGTCCGAAATCACTCGCCTCGATGAATTGTTTTTCTTGAAAACCGCCCTGCGTGCGGCGGCGGGCGAGCAAAGTCCGATCGAGATCGACGTCGTTTCGCCCGATGCCGTGGCCGCGGCGGAGTTGAACAAATACCGCGTGGTCATACTGGCCAACATCGAAAGTCTGCCGCCCACCGCGGTTGAAAAACTCGAATCGTTTGTCGATCGGGGCGGCAGCGCCCTCATGTTTCTTGGCGACCGCACCAATCAGCCATTTTTCAATTCGGCGCTGGCTGGCGACACGCGGCTGCACGGCGGCCTTTCACCAGGCAAGCTCGTGGCGGTGGAAGGCAGCCCGCCGGAGACCCGGACCGTGGCCCACGTTGGTCAGCTTGATCTCGACCATCCTGCTTTGGCCGCCTTCGACGATCCGCAGCTTGCCAATCTATCGAGCGTCGGCTTTACGGCACTCTGGACTGTTGAACCGAAGCTCGACGAGCGGCAGCAAGGCCAGGTGCTGATGCGGGCAGACACCGGCCCGCCGTTGTTGCTCGAAAAGCCCTTCGGCAAAGGCCGCGTCATGCTCTTCGCCAGCACCTGCGACCGCGATTGGACGAATTTCCCCGTGCGGCCGGCGTATTTGCCTTGGGTCTATCGGCTCGTCGGCTACCTGGCGCAGGAGCCGATCGTCAAGCACCCGTTCTATCGCACCGGCGACGAAGTGCCGCTGGCAGCCTCGGCCCTCGAGGGCGTCGGACAGGTGCTCGTGCGCACGCCTGATAATACGATCAAACACGCGGCGCCGTCGGCGGACACCGACGCTCCCTTGGCGTTCGATGAGACCTACACGCCGGGTACTTATCGTGTCTTTTCTCCCGGCAAAGAGGCGCAGGCGGTGCGGTTCGTCGCCAACTTGGAGAGCTTTGAGTCGGATTTGACGTATCTCGATGAGGGAACAGGGCAGACGGAACAGGGCGCAGAGAGTACCGATGCAGAGGTCGAGGCGGCGCTGCGGGAGTTGGTGGGCGACGATAATCTGACGTATGTGTCCGACCCGCGGAAGATTGGCGAAGTGTCGCTTGCCGCGCGGCGCGGCGTGAAACTGTGGGACATTTTTTTAGCGATCGCGCTAGTGATTGCAGTCGTCGAGCCTTGGCTTGCGAACCGCATCAGCGCGCGGCATTACGGACGGCCGAGAGAAATCGCGCCGTTGGAGCAAACAATCCCCGGACGCAAGGCACCCGCCTATGGGCGCGCGGCAGAGTTGGCCAAGCGATAATGCCAGCAGCACGGGTCAATAGCCTGGAGAAATTACGTGGCTTTCCTTAAGTCAATCAGGTTGGCTGGCTTTTTGTCCTACTCACCGGACGCGCCAGCCATCGACTTGGCACCGCTCAACGTGTTGATTGGGCCAAACGCATCTGGAAAATCGAACTTGATTGAAGCCATTGAGTTGCTGCGTGCCGCACCGACTGCATTCGCCGCGGCGATTCGTGATGGCGGTGGCGCGCGCGAGTGGTTGTGGAAGGGCGACCGCGCCAGCAGTCAGGCCACCGTCGACGTAGTGACAAGCGAAGCAGTACCGGTTCCTGACCTTCGCTACTTTCTTACATTCACGGCTTCGGGAACGCGTACGGAGATCCTCGATGAAGCAATTGAAGAAACGGAGAAACGCTTCGCAAGTGAGAAGGATGTTTATTTTTACTACCGATTCCAACATGGGCGCCCGGTGCTAAATACTTGCCAGACGTCCACAACCACCCTTACCACGACTACACCGGGGCCAACCGCAGCGGCTACGGCAAACAAAGCGCAACGAACTCTGCGCCAGCTCGCACGCCAAAGTCTCATTCCGGACGAATCGGTCTTGTCGCAGCGCAAGGATCCAGAGCTTTACCCCGAATTGTATTGGCTGGGATCGCAATTTGCGCTTATCCAGACTTTTCGCGAATGGAGCTTCGGGCGTTATGTGGCGCTCCGCCAACCGCAGCCGGCCGATTTGCCAACCGACGTCCTGTTGCCGGACTCGCGCAACTTAGGCCTGCTGTTGAATGCGTTGGAGCACACCGGCGCGAGCCAGGAGTTCAATCGCCTTCTCGTGCAGTTCCTACCGCGCTATGTACGCTTCTCGACACTGGTGCAAGGCGGGACTGTCCAATTCTATCTACACGAATCTGGGCTGAAGGCGCCGATACCCGCCACACGCTTGTCAGACGGGACGATCAGGTTCGTGGCGATGCTCGCGCTTTTGATGTCGCCGGCTCCGCCGCCGCTTTTGTGCATCGAAGAACCGGAGTTGGGGTTGCACCCCGACGCTATCGGGTTACTTGCAGATCTGTTCGTCTCAGCGTCGACCCGCAGCCAACTCATCGTCACCACTCACTCCGACACCCTCGTTTCTGCGTTGACCGACGAAGCGAATTCGGTCGTGGTGTGCGATTATCGCGGCGGAACCGTCTTGCAACGAGTCGATGCAGCCGAACTCGATCTGTGGCTCGACAAGTATCGCCTTGGCGAAGTGTGGCGTATCGGTGAACTGGGGGGCAATCCGTGAAAGACATCGCCATTTACGTCGAGGGGGGAGGCGACACGGCGCAGCAAAAAGCTGAGTTGCGTATCGGCCTCGATGCACTCCTGCGACCTCAAAAGGACGCTGCCCGCGCCAAGCGACTCGGCTGGCGGCTCGCTCCCACCGGTGGGCGGCAAGCGGCCTATGAAGCCTTTCGTGCCGCTCTTCGCCGAAGAGGCGACGATACGCTCGTCGTGCTGCTGGTCGACTCCGAAACGGCGATCGATCCAGAAACAAAGGACGAAGCCGTGGACGCGAAAATGCGCGTCGAGCACCTATCGCAGCACGATGGCTGGAGTTTTGAAAACGCCGATCCACGGCAGGTCCACCTGATGGTCCAATGCATGGAGGCATGGATTGTATCTGACGCCGATGCGCTTGAAGCGCATTACGGCAAAGACTTTCACGCCAGCAAGCTGCCTGTCAGACCGAACCTCGAAGAGGAGCCGAAGGGAGATGTTTACACGAAATTGAAAAACGCGACGCGCGATACGAAGAAGGGAGAATACGCCAAAATCAAGCACGCCTCCAAACTCCTCGCACTTATTGATCCGGCGAAGGTAGGTCATCGCTGCCCGCGTTTCGTCACTTTTATCAACTGGCTCACAGACGTCATCGGTAGTGCATGAGTACATTCCTCTCCGCCATCGAGCTCGAAAACGTCCGCCATGCCTGGCTGTGGCTGGCAATGTTGGCAGTCGGACTGCTGCTGTTGGCGGCGACCTACCGCGGCATCTATCAGCGCTCGGGCGAACGTCTGGCGTGGTGGTTGATGGCGCTGCGCACTGCGGGTCTGGTCGCGCTGATCGTGGCTCTGGCACGACCGATTTGGACCCACGTCAGCCAGCTTGTTGATCCCGGCCGCGTAGCCGTCGTCCTCGACGATTCGCTCTCAATGTCGCTGGTCGATGCCGGCGGGCAGCCGCGATACGCGCTGGCGAAGTCGGCGGTTGAAGAGTTGCGCAAGCAAATCGCCGAGCCGAACAGCGGTGAAGCAATGGCCGTGGAGTGTTTCGATCTGGCCGGCAGACCACTCGGCGATGAGCTGCCGCTCGAAGCGCGCGAGGAGCGCACCGACCTGGTCGCCGGCGTCCGGCAGGCGGTGGCAAAACTGCGCGCCAAGCCGCTCGCCGGCGTCGTGCTTATCAGCGACGGCGCCGACAACACGGGCATCGACGAAACGCAACAGCTTGCCGATCTGAATGTGCCGGTCTACACGGTCGGCTTTCAGCCCGACGTCGACTCCAGCCGGCTTGACCTGGCCGTTCGCTCCGTGAAAGCCCCCGAGCGCGTGATCGTCAACAACGAGGTGAAGGTCGACGTGCTGGTGGCTAAGACAGCCGGGCCGGCGGTCGACGCCATGGTGTCAATCCGCCGCGGCGAGAGCGAACTGGCGCATCAAAAGATTTCACTGCCGGCCGGCTCGATGGAACAAATCGTGAGCGTGCCGCTCAAGCCCACCGAGGCCGGCACTTTTGTTTATACAGCGGCCGTCGCCACCGCGGCCGGCGAGCGCCTGGCGGCCAACAACGCTCAGTATTTTCCCGTGCAAGTCGATGCCGACGCCATCCGCGTGCTCTATCTGGAAGGTTTTCTGCGCCACGAGTATAAGTTTCTCAAAGCGAGGCTGGAGGACGATCCCGACGTGCGACTGGTGGCCGTGGTACGCCGGGCAAACCCCGAACAGGTCGATGCCTCCTCGCAAGGCAATTTGCTCACGGAGGAACGCCTAAAAGATTTGGAAGTGGTCATCCTGGGCGATATGGAAGGCAGCTTCCTGACCGACGCCGAGTATCGGGCGCTCGACAATTGGATTGAAGGCGGCCGTTCGCTCTTGGTGCTGGGCGGGTATCGTTCGTTTGGTCCGCAAGGCTTTCGCGGCACGCCGCTGGCCGAGGCATTGCCCGTCATCTTTGCCGAGGGTCCGGTGCTCGAGAGCGAAGACCCGTTCGTTTTGCAACCTACCGAGCAAGGGCGACAACATCCCATCTTCCAGATCACGGGCGACCGCGTTAAAGACGCGGCGCTGTGGAGCGGTGCTCCGCACTTGCTCGGTTCGTCGATCGTCGCGCGGGCGAAGCCGGGCGCCGAGGTATTGGCGGTCAACCCCGGCTTCGTGCAAGACGGCGGGCCTGCGGTCGTAGTGGCTGCACAACGGTATGGCAAGGGCCACACGCTGGTCATCGCGGCCGACACGACCTGGCGTTGGAGTCGCTTGCCGCGATTGGCCGGCCAGGCCGACACGCTTTACGCAAGGTTTTGGAGCCAGACCGTCCGCTGGCTCGCCGGCCGCGAAATGACCGACGCTCGCCCGCCGCTGGGGGTTACGACCAGCCGGCCCGATTACGAGGTGGGCAAGCCGGTTGAAGTCCGCGTGGTTCGACAAGCCGCAGAAGACGAAAAACTGGCCGCAGCCGAGCCGCAGGTCGAGATTCCCGCAGACCGGGCCGGATCCCGGTCCGGTCCCGGCGGGCCGGTCACCGACCCGGTGTGCGGCATGACGGTGGACCCGGCGACCGCCGCCGCCAGCGCCGAGCACGACGGCACCACGTACTGGTTCTGCAACCCCGGCTGCCGGGACGCGTTCGTCGCCGACCCCG
>DASSFG010000727.1:0-2409 GCA_035694685.1 Pirellulales bacterium | reverse complement strand
TAGCCTAATACTTTCCGGTGCGGGATTCAAAATGGGTCGGCTTGCCGAGGGTGCGGCCACCTCGGCGGATCCAATGCGCTACCCAATCAATGAGCTGCTCCGCCGGCATTGAAGGTGCCCCGAATTGTTCGACCGCGAGCGACGAATCGCTCAACAATGCCGTCGGCGCTTCCTCGCCGACGAACCGCACGGGTGCGTCGAGCAATTCAGCCAACCGCTCACTAACCTGTTTTACGGACAGTCTCTCGGTGCCCGTGACATTGACGGTCCAGGGCGGCGTGGCAGCATGGGCGAGGGCCATGAGCGCCTGAGCGTTGGCGTCTCGCTGCCAAATCGTGTTGAAATAGCCCATCCCTAAATCGACCGGCTCTCCGCGCAGGATCTGGTGTGCCAAATCGACGAGCACTCCATAACGGAGGTCGCACGCATAATTTAGGCGCACCGTGGCAATCGGTATGGCGCATTGGTCGCTGAAATAACCGAACAGCCGCTCGCGCGCCAGGCAGCTCATGGCATATTCGCCAACGGGCTGCGGCGCGTGGGTCTCGCGCGAGCCGCCGCCGTCGGCCGGGACAAGGCCGTAGACGTTGCCCGTCGAAAAAACCACCATGCGGCTTTGCCGATATCGCCGGCAAACGATCGCGGGGAGCCAGGCGTTCATGGCCCACGTCGTCGGTTCATCGCCGGTCGAGCCAAATTTGCGGCCCGCCATGAAGATCACGTTCTCGGCATCGGGCAAGCCCCTTACCTGCTTTTCGTCGAGTAAATCGCAGCGCACCGTTTCGATGCCGTGCTTTTGCAGGCGATCCTCGCCGCCTTCGGCAAATCGGGCCACGCCGATGACTCGCCGCGGCGCACCGGACATTTCGCCGGCGCGCCTCACCATTCGCGCCAACGATTTTCCCATCTTGCCTGAAACGCCCAGCACGATCACGCCCCCCGGCAGCCGCGCCAACGTGTCGATCACGCGCCGAGTTGGCCGGCTCAACAACTCATCGAGCTGAAGCTCATCATGAGGTAGTCCGCCGCCAGAAGTCGCGTCGCTCATCGTTGACAACTTCAGCTCGCAAGCTCCGATTTCCATCAGCTTCGGGCGAGCTTATGGAACCGTTCCATCAGGTCGCGGGTGATGGGGCCGGGCTTGCCCGGGCCGATTGAGCGGCTGTCGACTTTGACGACCGGAATCACTTCGGCGGCGGTGCCGGTCAAAAACATCTCGTCAGCAATGTAAACGTCGTGCTTGGTGAGCGGGATTTCACGAACTTCGAGTTTCTGGTCACGGGCCAGCTCGATCACCGCCTGGCGCGTAACTCCTTCCAAGATGCCGGCCTCGATGGGTGGCGTCAGCAGCACGCCCTCGCGCACCAGAAAGATGTTATCGCCCGTGCACTCGGCCACTTCACCTTTGGTGTTCAGCATCAGCGCCTCGATGCAACCGGCTTGCAGGCCCTCGATTTTGGCCAGGATGTTGTTGAGGTAGTTCAGCGATTTGATTCTCGGGCTCAGGGCAGCCGGATGGTTGCGCACCACGCTGACGGTGATGATCTCCAGCCCCTTTTCATACAGCTCGCGCGGGTAGAGCGAGATATGGTCGGTGATGATGATCACCTGCGGATCGGCAGTGCGGTTCGGATCGAGGCCGAGCGTGCCCGCCCCGCGGGTCACCACCAGGCGGATGTAGCCGTCGGCGATGTTGTTCACGCGCAGGGTATCGTAGACGGCCTTGGTCATCTCCTCGCGCGACAGGGGAATGGTCAGCCAGATGGCCTTGGCCGAGTCCCAGAGACGCTTCAGGTGTTCTTCCAGCCGGAACACCTTTCCGCCATAGCTGCGAATGCCCTCGAACACGCCGTCGCCATAGAGCAGCCCGTGGTCGTACACGCTGATCTTGGCGTCGGCCTTGTCGTACAGCTTTCCGCTGATGTAAACCTTGAGGGATCGTTCGCTGGTCGTCATGGTGTCTTCTTCGTTTGTTTGACGTGCCGGCGGCGGGCTGGCAAGCTTCGTGCGGTCCACTGACTAAATGTCAAAAAGGTTTGGAGTAAGGGATTTTCACGACCGTATGCTCAAGTCGTTTCGATGATCTCCTGCCAGCTCGCGGCTTTCGCCCAAAGCCGGACGACACGAAAGACAGAATCCATATTACCATGTTCGGACCGAGCGGCGTAGCGGGCCCGGCAATTCACTGCAATTCAGACAACGTAGCGTCGAAAGTAAGGGCCATGGCTTGTTTCCCTAATTGGATGCTCGGCACCGGGTCATCGGTTGGCAGGTCGGGCAATAAAAGGTGGACCGCTGGGCCTGCACGATCCGCATAATGGTCGTCCCGCAACTACCGCAGTTTTGGTCCGCGCGACCGTACACGCGATGCTGGTTCTGGTAGCTGCCCGAATTGTTGAGCGCGTTGCG
>DASSFG010000726.1:0-7050 GCA_035694685.1 Pirellulales bacterium | reverse complement strand
CTCATGCTCCGGCGCGGCCGTGGCCGACGACGACGGCACGAATCGGCTGCCGCCGAGCAAGCGCAGCTCGTCAGCCTCTCGCCGGAGCCCGGCCTGTCGCTCGACCTGCGGCAGATGCTCGATCGGCTCGATGAAGAAGACCGCGCGCTGGTGATCTTGAAGTACGGCGAAAGCTACAGCTATGACGAACTAGCCGAGATCTTCGGGTTATCGGCGGCGGCTTGCAAAATGCGCGTCAGCCGGGCCAAGGAAAAATTGCAACGAGAGTTTCCCACAGAGGTGTGACGAACTGTCCTCGTCCGGCAACAAACTGGTGAAAGGAACAAAGCTCGATGAACCACGACCTGCTCGAACAACTGGCCGTGGCGGAGGTGCCGCCGCCGCCGGACGATTTCGACCGTCGCGTTCACCAGCGGTTGAACCGGACGCTCGCGGTCGGACAGCTCGTCGAGTTTGTCTTTGTCGCGGCGCCTTTGGCACTGGTCGAGTTTGCTCGCACCGGGCTGGCCGCGGCCATCTATACGTTGTCGGGGCGTTACCCGACGACCGGTAAAAACGTTCAACAGCGAGGCAACTAACATGTCTGGATTCAGCACACCCAATTTCGAAACCTGGCAAGAAGCCCTGCGCGTCAGCTTCAATCAGGCCTTCGGCGACATCGTGCGGCTGTTGCCGCACGTGGCGGCCATGCTCGTCGTGCTCGTCGTCGGCTACATTGTGGCTCGATTGCTTGACAAGTTCGCCGCCACCTTGAGCCATTCGCTCGGCCTGCAAACGGCCGCCGAACGTAGCGGGCTGGCGGCCTCGATGCAGCACGTGGGAATCACCAAGAGCGTGCCCGCCATCATCGGACAAATCGTGTTCTGGATGACGATGTGCGTCTTCCTGGCCGCGGCCTTCAACATCCTGGGGCTGGGCGCGGTTTCGGCGGCGATGGAAGAAATCGTGGCCTACATCCCCAACCTGCTGGTGGCCACGGTCGTGGTCGTCGTGGGACTACTGGCAGCCGGCTTTTTACGCGGCGTGGTGGCAACCAGCGCCGACCGCGTCGGCATTACGTACGCCGAAAACCTGGCGAATGCCGTTTACTACGTGCTGGCGTTAATGACCTTTATCGCGGCCTTCGACCAGCTTCACATCGAGTTCGGCCTGTTGAAAGAGCTGATTTTGCTGGCGGCGGCGGGTCTGGCCTTAGGCTGTGGCCTGGCGCTCG
The DNA here is from genome assembly GCA_035694685.1 of Pirellulales bacterium. Classification (GTDB taxonomy): domain Bacteria; phylum Planctomycetota; class Planctomycetia; order Pirellulales; family JAICIG01; genus DASSFG01. The sequence continues at coordinate 5,837 of DASSFG010000726.1, read as the reverse complement.
GCTTCGGTGGGCGGGACGTGATGGCCGGCATCCTGGCCGGCTACTATTTGCGGCAGCGAATGCACGCCGGCGATCGGATTCATGTGGCCGGCATGGAAGGCACCGTGCGTGAGGTGGGGCCCGTCGCCACCGTGATCGAAACCGAAGAAGAAGGGCTGCTCAATCGGCACAGCATTCCGAACGCGAAGATGCTGAACGAAGCGGTGCGGTAGATGTTAACGCCACAGCTATGGGGTAGCCTTAACCGGAATGACGAATGACGAATGACCAATGACGAAAGAATGACGGAATCCGAATGACAAAGGCCAGGCGTTCGGCAGACGTCGGCAGGGACGGCAAGGCGTGCGACCGCTTCGTTATTCGGGCTTCGTCATTCGAGCTTCTTTCCCTACTCCTACTCCCCACTCCCTACTCCCTACCCCCTAACCCCTAATCGTTTCTTTGACTCTGTCCAATTTGCAAGCTACGTTTGCAGTGAAGCTGGCAAATAACACGTCTGTCAGGCCGCAGTGGCCGCCAGCGAACGAACGATCTACAGCCGGTTTCTCCGGAACAGCATGGGCCGAAGCATGGCATTCTGGCGGCGATTTTTGCGAAGCAATGAGGCGGCCACGGCCGTCGAATACGCCGTCATGCTGGCGTTGATCCTGGTCGCCGTGATCTCGGCCATCAGCGCCGTCGGCGGCCAGGCTGGCGGCTTTTGGGGCGGCATCAAGACCAACCTCGATACGTCCGGCTTCGGTGGCGCGGGGAGCTAGCCTGCCTTCTTGGGCCAGCTAAAAAGCCTGACGCGATTTCCGTCGGGATCGGTCGTGCCGATCGTGCTGAATCCCTCGGGGTGCAACCGCCGTGGCAGCACTTCGGCGCCGGCGCCTTCGAGACGCGCTTCCGCCACGTCGAGATCGGCGACCTCAAAGGCCAATGTCCAGCGCGAGCTAGCTTCGCCTGGCTCCTCGCGGCCAACAATTGCCAGCCGCGCTTCGCCCGCCGCCAATAGGGCATAGCGGTCTTCGTCGACGCGGAGCAAGCTGCGCATGCCGAGGGCATTCTTGTACCACGCGACCAGTTCCGGCCAACGACGCGTGCGCAGCTCGATGCAATACAGCTCCGCCGGATGATCGATGTGTGGCTTGCGAGACATGGCAGACCTATCTTAACTCGTCAGACCGGATTATTCACCGGCCCGTGGCAGACGGTAGTGTCTTAAAGTCGTGTTGCTGGCGTGCAAGCGGATGGTAGCCCGAAGCGTTAGCGAGGGAAGTCACGCCTTCCCTCGCTAACGCTTCGGGCTTCCAGGGCGGGCAACACAGCTTTAAGCCGATTACCTGGCGGACGTTGTGAGAAGTCGGCCCGACCTACCCAGCGCATCGCCCGGTTGCTACCATGACGCGGCAAGCGCAACGCAGCATTCGCGCTGCGTGACTGCGGAGCGTTTTTCAATCTCACCCCAAACCTCTCGGTCCCTCCTTTGGCCAATCCTCTTTTCGCGAAAAAAACGCTCGACGACCTCGTTCATGAAATGGCCGGCGAGCATCGCCTGCGCCGCGTGCTCGGTCCCGTCGCGCTCACCGCCATGGGAGTGGGTGCGATTATTGGGGCGGGCATTTTTGCCCTCGTCGGCGAAGCGGCACATCACACGGCGGGCCCCGCACTGATGCTGTCGTTCGTCGTGGCCGGTGTGGCGTGCGTCTTCGCCGCACTCTGCTACGCCGAATTTGCCTCGATGGCCCCAGTGGCCGGTTCCGCTTACACCTACGCTTACATGACGCTCGGCGAACTGTTTGCCTGGATTATCGGCTGGGACCTCGTGCTTGAATACGCCGTCGGCGCCGCAACCGTCGCCCACTCGTGGTCAGGCTATTTACGAGACTTGCTCAAAGACCACGTGCAACTCCCCAAACTGATCGCCGAGGCACCCATCAAGTTCGACCACGGCCACTATGTCTGGACCGGCAGCCTTTTCGATGGCATGGCGCTGGCAGTCGTCGCGGTCGTTACCACGGTCCTGGTGCTGGGCATTCGCGAAAGTGCCCGTTTCAACGCGACGATGGTTGTGGTCAAGGTGTCCATCGTCCTGTTCGCCATCGTCGTCGGCGCCTACTGGATTCAGCCGGAGAACTGGCATCCGTTCGCGCCGTACGGGTACGCCGGGCTGAACTTTTTTGGTCATATCGTGGGCGAAGTCGGCGACAAAGGCAAGCCCGTGGGCATGCTCGCCGGCGCCTCGATCATCTTCTTCGCCTACATCGGTTTCGACGCCATTTCGACCCAGGCCGAAGAAGCTCGAAACCCCAAGCGCGACCTGCCCATTGGCATCATCGCGTCGCTGCTGATCTGTACGGTGCTGTACGTGGTGATGGCGGGCGTGCTCACCGGCATGGTCCGTTACACCGAGATCAACGTCGACGCTCCCGTCTCCGCGGCCTTCGGCAGAATCGGGCTCAAGTGGGCGCAAAGCCTGATTGCCGTTGGTGCCGTGGCAGGCATGACGTCGGTGCTCCTGGTGATGATGCTGAGCCAGCCGCGCGTGCTGCTGGCCATGGCCCGCGATGGATTGCTGCCGCCGGGGTTCTTTGCCGCAATTCACCCGCGTTTGCAGACTCCCTGGAAATCGACCATCCTGACCGGGATCATTGTCGGAGGTCTGGGCTCCTTGCTGCCGATCGACATTCTTTCGGAGCTGGTCAACATCGGCACGCTGCTCGCGTTTGCCATCGTCTGCGCCGCGGTGCTGGTGATGCGAAAAACCGCCCCCGACGCCGAACGGCCCTTTCGTGCGCCGCTCGTGCCGCTCGTGCCGATACTCGGCATCTTTTTCTGCCTGACGTTGATGCTTTCCTTGCCGTCAGTCAATTGGCTGCGACTGGCCGGCTGGCTGGCTATCGGCCTGGTGATTTATTTCTGCTATGGCCGCTCTCACAGCCGCTTGGGCAAGCAGTTGCGGCACGAAATTGCCACACATGGTGTTTCGCCCGCCGGCATGCCAATCGACGAGCCGTGACCCTGCGTCGTTTCAGCCGTCGCCCCAGTTTGCCAAACGAAAAAATTTCGTTTAGTCGCCTTCCATCTCCAGCCGAAAGATACGCGTTGTACGCCGTAGGCATGATGCTTGTCGGCGGCAGAGTCTTTTTCTCGGTATGGAGGCCGCATGTTGCTGCGCAGTTGGCTTTCGCGTTTCCGCCTGAAGCTGGTCAGTCGTTCCGGCCGCCGCAAGCCGCCACAGCCCCATCTGGAGCGGCTGGAAACGCGCAGCCTGATGTCAGTCACGCCTGCCGCGGTGACGTTTAACGCAACGGAGGGAACGGCCTTCAGTGGGACGGTCGCCACCTTCACCACCAGTGACCATCCGGCGCCAACGAGCAACTACGCAGCCACCATCGACTGGGGCGACGGCAGCGCGAAGTCAGCCGGATCGATCGTCGTCGACGGCAGCCATTTCGACGTCGTGGGCAGCCACGCTTACCTGGACGGCGACGGCCAACAGACGGTGAAAGTCACCATCAATGATTCGGCCGATCACAGCCACGCTACGGCGTTGAGCCAGGCGAACGTGGCCGAGACGCCGCTGACCCTCACCGGCACCAGCATTGTGGCCATCGAAGGAGCAAGTTTCTCAGGCAGCCTGGGCACTTTCTCTGACCCGGGAACCTCGGCAGATCCCAGCGAATACGTCGCCAGCATCAACTGGGGTGACGGCACGATCAGCTCGGGCACGTTGTCGTACACCAGCGGCGCCAACTTCGACTTGCGAGGCCGGCACACCTACGCCGACGAGGGCACGTACACTGCCACGGTCTCGGTGCGCGAGTTCGATTCTGCGTCGACGAAGGTGACGGCCACCTTGCAGGTCACCGTTGACGACGCCGACAACTTTGCCGGGACGACGATGACCATTACGCCCACTGAGGGCCAAAACTTTTCGGGCGTCGTGAGCGTCGTGTTGCCTACCAACCCGGACGCCGATCGCTCGGACTTCACCGCCAGCATTGATTGGGGCGACGGTCAGACCAGTGCCGCTTCCATCAGCCTTACCTACGGCGGACGGTGGAACATCAGCGGCAGCCATACGTACGGCGACGAAGGAACCTATACGGCAAAGACGACGATCGCCGAAGACGACCTGAACGGCGCTACTTTTGCCTTCACGACGACCGCCATCGTTTCCGACGCCGATGTGCTCAGCGGCGCCGGCATGACCATCAACGCGACGGAAGGAACCGCCTTCAGCGGGGCCGTCGCTACCTTCAGCAACACAGGCTATGCCGGCAACCCGGCCAGCGACTTCAACGCCAGCATCGACTGGGGCGACGGCACGATCGACACGGGAACCGTGACTGGCAAAAGCGGTGCCTACACCGTCAGCGGCACGCACACCTATCTCGATGAAGGCACTTACGCACCGGTCGTCACCCTGGCCGACGATGTACCCGGCACTGCTACGGCCACGGCGTACAGCACAGCGGTCGTGGCCGAGGGCGACAATGGAACGCTCAGCGCGGTCACCATCACGCCCGCCGAAGGGCAGGCGTTCAGCGGCGCCGTGGCGCAGTTCACCGATAACAATCTCTTGCAAGTCGCCGGCGATTTCACTGCCACCGTTGATTGGGGCGATAACACCACGACCACCGGAACGGTCTCGGGCGGCACCGGCAACTTTACCATTAGCGGGCAGCACACTTACGCCGACGAAGGCACCTATACCATCGTCGCCTCCTTCTCGGACGACCCACCGAGCGTTTTGACCAGCATACCGATCACCAGCACCGCGGTCGTCTCGGACAGCGATGCTCTCGCGCCCACGGGCATGACGTTGGCCGCCACCGAAGGCACCGCCTTCAGCGGCACCGTCGCCACGTTCAGCAACACTGGCTACGCCAGCAATCCGGCGAGCGACTTCGCCGCCACCATTGACTGGGGTGATGGCACGACCGACATCGGCACCGTCAGCGGTGGGGCAGGCAGCTACACGGTGAGTGGCACACATACCTATAACAGCGAGAACACCTATACGCCGATCGTCACTTTGACGGACAGCGACGGCACTGCCAGCGCGACGGCCTCCAGTTCGATGACGGTAGCCGAGGCGGACGTCTTGAACGGCACGGGCATGAGTCTGGCCGCCACCGAAGGCACCGCCTTCACCGGCCCGGTGGCCAGCTTCAGCAACACCGGCTATGCCAGCAACCCGGCAAGCGACTTTACGGCGACGATCGACTGGGGCGATGGCACGACCGACACGGGCACGGTCAGCGGTGGCGCGGGCAGCTACACGGTGAGTGGCACGCATACCTATGACAGCGAGAACACCTACACGCCGATCGTCACTCTGACGGACAGCGACGGCACTGCCAGCGCGACGGCCTCTAGCTCGATGACCGTGGCCGAGGCTGATGTCTTGAACGGCACGGGCATGACGTTGGCCGCCACCGAAGGCACCGCCTTCACGGGCGCCGTCGCCACGTTCAGCAACACTGGCTACGCCAGCAATCCGGCCAGCGACTTCGCCGCCACCATCGACTGGGGTGATGGCACGACGGACACCGGCACCGTCAGCGGTGGGGCAGGCAGCTACACGGTGAGTGGCACGCATACCTATAACAGCGAGAACACCTATACGCCGATCGTCACCCTGGCGGACAGCGACGGCAGTGCCAGCGCGACGGCCTCCAGTTCGATGACGGTAGCCGAGGCTGACGTCTTGAACGGCACGGGCATGACGTTGGCCGCCACCGAAGGCACCGCCTTCACCGGCCCGGTGGCCAGCTTCAGCAACACCGGCTACGCCAGCAATCCGGCGACGGACTTCAACGCCACCATCGACTGGGGTGATGGCACGA
>DASSFG010000725.1:0-5608 GCA_035694685.1 Pirellulales bacterium | reverse complement strand
GTGTGGTTGTGCCTGGCGGAAATCAGTCGCTGCCGTCGTCCTGCGCATCGCGCCCCATTCGGTACTTGATGTCATAGTTGATGATGAAGTCAAGTTCCTCGGCAGTCAGATTGTAGTGCGAGGCCAGGATGCGATCGCCTTCGTCAAACAGCGATTTGGCGAACTTCGGCCTGAATCGCTGGTAACGGACCGCGCCGCCCACCGCGTAGGTGGCGGCGCCGGTTTGAGAGGTTTCGTCAAGGCACGCGGAGATCTTCTTCGCCAAGAGCGTCGTCTCCGGTGAGCCGTCGGCGATGGACTTTGGAACAAGGAATGTCTCGAGGTCCGACGGATTGAAATCTCGACAGTTGGTTCTCGCCTGGTAGAACCAGTAATGCAGCGCGCTCCATAGCGAACAGAACACCATGTCGCGAACCGCCGCGCTGACGAATGCGACGCTGTTCTCGCGTGTCGAGTTCCCCTTCACGCCATCGCGCCAAAACGCTGGCGGCGTTGTCGTGAAGGTGAACCAGTGACCAACGCCCGTAATCTTGTAGAATATGCGGTCGCTTCCTTTTTCACGAAGAAGCTCGCCGAGTGGCGCGCCGCCAGCGATCATCTTCCGCCAGATGTCGAACTCTAAATCGGACCTGAACTTTGGGATACAGTCACTGATAGCCTCGCGGACAGGCTCATACGCAATGTGCGCGAAAAGGTTCTCCCGCTCTTCCTCGTACCACTTGTGATACTTGGTGGTTAGCGATGTGCAAGCGCCCCCATCGCGCGTTCGCCTTGCGAGGATGATTGCGAGACGGCAGTGGTGCATGCCATCAAATAGCTTTGCGGGACGGTCATCGAACGTGGACCACGCAAGATTGTCGGATCCCGACGTCAACAAGAACCGTATGGCTGCCATTCTCTGCGTCGATACGATTGGAGCCTGCACAATAAATCCAAAGCGCCCGCCGTCGCGCAGGAGGTCGAAGCTACGTTCGGAACACGGGGCGTAAAGGTTCCCGCACCGCTCGGACTTGAAGCCCTTAATCTGGTAGACTCGGCGCACCTTGCTGTATTCGACGTATGGCGGGTTGCCGATAACAACGCTGAACCCGCCCGACGACAAGGCTCCATAGAACTCAACGAACCAATGGAACGGTCGGTGATTCACTTGCCATGCCGCAAACTCTTTCGCCTTTTTAGCATCGCTGGCGTCGATGCCGTATTCACCCGCTAAGTAGACGTCAAGCCGCCGTGCCAATTCAGCCTGAATTCCGCGAAGAGCGGCCTTAGCGGCCGCAATCTCCGATGACGAGTGTATGCCGGCCAGAGTCGTTTGGCATCGTCGAAAATCGCAAAACCGTTTATCGACGGCGCGCGCATCAATCTCTATCCGTGCAACTTCCGCCGCGGAAAATGCAAACTTTCCTTCCTGGCTCTTGCGGATCTCATCGAGCGAGGTGAAGCCGACGAGGGTGTTGCCGGCGCGGATGTTGAAGTCGATGTCGGGCAACGGCTCAAGGTGCCGCACGTCGTCGACCTGGGCGACGAGCTTGAGGAACAGCCGCAGCTTGCAGATTTCGATCGCCTCTTCCATGATGTCGACACCGTAGAGATTGTTGACGACGATCGACTTGTGGATGAAATACTCGCGGCTGGGATGCGCGGCCACGCGGTCGAGCGTCTGGCGGAAGTCGGCCACGGCTTCCTTGCGGCGCTTCGTGCCCGAGGCGTCGGCGTCGTCGACGAATTCGCGCATGCGGTCGAGGCAGGTTTCGTAGAGCGGCTCCAGCACATTGAGCGCCGCGAACAAAAACGCGCCCGAGCCACAGGTGGGATCGAGCACCGAGACGCGCTCCAGGGCACGATAGAAAGCGCGGAGGAATTCCGGGCCCTCGCAATATTCGACCGCGTCCAGGGCGAAGCGGCGAATGTCAAGATTGCAGGTCACCAGATCGTTGATTTCGTGGACTTCGCCCGCGGCGAGCTTGGCGCGCAACTCCAAACTGCGGCGACGGCGGGCCACGTGCTCGCGCCACGTTTCCGTCGGCAGGGCATAGGGCGGACCGGCGGGCTTGTTCCAGCCTGCCCGGCGCGAGACGTCGTCGAGCCCGGCGGCGATTTCGTCGGCCAGTGGAATGACGCGGCCCTCGCCGTCGATGACGCCTTGGCGGACCGCATGGTAAAGATACCTGTCGGGCGTCTCTTGCAAGAGCCGCCACAACGGCCGGCCGGCGTCAAAAGCCACCGCGCAGTCTTTGCGCGCCGCATCGAGCAGGAAGGGGATGATCGTGTTCTTGGCGATGTAGTCGGTGATGTCTTCCTTGGTGTAATAGGCCCCCATCTCCTTCTGGTTGATGTATTTTTCGAAGATGTAGCCCAGAATGTCGGGGTTGATTTCCTCGCGAGCGCGAGGGTGGGCGGCATAGAAGGCCGGAGAGCGAGGTTCCAACGTCCAGTCGAACTCCTCGAAGAAAGCAAAAACTCGCTCGAAAGCGCGGTCCGGGATTTCCAAATTGGGGTTTGCCCGTTCCAGCTCGTGCTGGTCGAACAGACCGCCGTTCAAATAGGGCACTTCGCCCAGGAGCACTTCCAACTCAGGCTCGCGTTCGTGCGGCGGCTTGCCAAGCCCCTCGTGAAACAGCCGCAGCAGAAACTGCCGGTAAAAGCTGTGAAACTTGTCTTTGCCGCGCAGCAGCCTGACGCGCGCCAGCCGGTTGCGGAGGTAGTCCACGTCGCCGTCGAGGAACCGCCGCTTCTGGATGAAGTAGATGAACATCAGCCGGTTGAGCATCAGCGAGGCGTACCACTCACGGTCGCCCTGTTCGCGAATTCCCTTCACAAAGCTGAGAAAGGCCCCGTGCTCGGCCTGAAACCGCTCGAAAAATCGCTTGGTGATGCGTTCAACATCGAAGGCTGACCGCACGCGGCCGGCGGCGTCGACAATTGAAAACCCTTCTTCCTCATCGAGCGAGACGAAGAGCTTATCGAGTTTTTGCAGCAACGACTCGCCGGGCTGGCCTACGTGGTAGGTGTGACGCCGGCACGCGAGCGCCGCGCCTGCTTCGCGCTTGACCCACTGCCAAACTTGCGTCGTGCGGGCGGCGTCCGTAAAGATGATAATGTGCTCGTGCGTTTGCTTCGTCAGTTCGCGATCGATCTTGCGGCCGAGCGTCGAATCGGGGATCGACTCGGTATCGGTGGCCGTGCATTCGTAAACCACCAAGCCCCGTTTCTGCGCCACAGCGCGCAGCAAATACCCCTGGCCACCGATCGTCAAGCTGACGTTCGCCGGCGGAAGGTCCCAGCCCAGCTCCTGGACGAAGAGATCCTGAAAGTCGAATTGCTTCAGGCAGTCTCGAATACGGTTAAAGTCGATCGGCATGACTTACGGACATTGTGTAGCTCGGTAATGGTTCACATTGTAGAATGGTTTCAGCGACCAGCATGGGCCGGCGTCAGTCGACCTTGGACAATGTCCCTGGCCGCTACTTTTATCCGCCCCGTCGGTCCTTAACGACGGTGTCGGTTCGCTGTCACGACGCGCTGATGTCAACCCGCGCAGAGTAGCCCAATTGCCCCAGCGCCTGCTCGCAATCGTCCCAGGTAAGGCCAAAGGCGCGCACGTCGGCCACGCCCAACCGCGCAATGACGTCTCGCAGCGTCTCCATGTCGCGCTCGTCAAATTCCTCTTCCAGCAGCGCATTCTCAGCCCAATCGACCAGTTGCTCCAGCGTGATGCCGTGATGAAGGTAATCCGCGATTTTTTCCGCGACTGTCTGCTTGGTAATCATGGAGGGAACCTAGACTTTCTGGTGGCCCGTGTCGACCGGATATTTCTGATGAATTTCGACCAGCTTGCCTTGGTCATCGTAAATCTCTTGCCAGAAGCGGAGCGTTGTCTCACGGTCGTCGACTTCCTTTAGGTATCGCGCCCGCCAACCCATTCTACCCACAACATCCAACCAATAACGCCGTCCGCCGCCAGGCAAGCCGGTCCAGTTGCCGAACTTTTTCTCGTTTTGCTGTCGGCTGCTCATCCGCTGCTCTGCTCCCCACGTTCGCTACGGCGCCCTCAATCCCAACGAGCAAATAATACGCGGCTCGTAAGTTCGCTCGTCTTCATGAATAAGACAGAGCCGATCCTCGTCGCGCAGGGCCACGACCAGCGCCGCCAGCTCTTCGTCGGAAATACCGGAGCGAAGCTGGCGGTTCAGCGTGTCGATCGTGGTAGGGCGAAGGGGGTAACGGTAGATGTCGTCGATGGCCCGCAGCAGCTCCTGCGACTCGAAAAGCGTACCCTTGACCTGCTCCGCATGGCGTTTGAGCCGCTCATAGGTGCGGAAGCGGGCGCCGGAGGGTCGGCCAAGCTGACCGCCCACGGTCTTTTCCTCGGTGACGATGAGCTGCACCGCCTTTTCGACCAGGCCGTGATGATCGTCCTGGCGCGGCAGAGCCGGCGCTTCCGGTGTACACTCGGCGGCTTTGAGAATGGCAAACTGCGATTCCGTGACGCTGTTGCCTTGCTTGTCGATCCAAGCCAGGGCGTCGTTGCCTTCGGCGGTTCTCAGGTAGACCAGAACGCCCGGTGGTTCTTTGTCGTTCTGCTGATGGGCTTTGGTCGCGAAGACGACGGGCGGCATGTCGGGGATGGTCTTCTGCAAAGTCGCGTCAGCGGTGATGGCGTTCTTCCAGATCTGGTAAGCAAACGACGCCAGGTCCACTTCGGTTTCGGCCTCGCCGTCGAGGATGCCCGCCTTCTCGTGGAACAGGTCGAGCATGCGGTTTTGTGCGTCCCCCTCGAAGAATGCCTCGTCGGTGCCCAGCACCTCGGCGTTCTCGGTGAGCCGCTGGCGAACGCGCGAGCGGAGCCGGATGATGCGCTCCACGCCATCGGCCGGCAGGAACGAGTGACAGAGGATGTTCTCGGCCCGTTGGCCGATTCGGTCGACGCGGCCGGCGCGCTGGATGAGTCGGATGATCGCCCAGGGAAGGTCGAAGTTGACCACCACGGAGCAATCTTGCAGGTTCTGCCCTTCGCTGAGCACGTCGGTGGCGATGAGCACCCGTAGTTCCTGCTCGGCCGTCACCTCGGCCCGCTTTTCGTTGCTGACGGGGCTGAAGCGCCAGGCAAATGCCGTAGGATTCTCGGCGTCGCCAGTGACGCCGGCAATGCGCGTAATGCCACGGCTCCGCAGTTGGTTTTCCAGATAATCGACGGTGTCCGCGAATTGGGTGAACACGAGCACCTTGTCTTGCGGATGCTTTTCGGTCAGCAGCTTCGTGAGCGCGGCGAGCTTGGCGTCCTTGCCGGCGTCCCAATCACCGCATAACTTTAGCACCTTAAGCAGTGCGTCGATGTCCTCGCGCAGGTCCGTGGCAAGTTGCTTCACGAACAGGCCGGGCCGCAGCCACTTGAAGCGGCGTTTCCATTGCGCCGCATAGGATTTGTAAATCTCGCCGGCGCGTTGCTTGAAGTCGGCATCGGTGCGGAGCGCGTTCGCGATGGGCCCGTCGCTATTGTCGCCGTTGTCGTCGTCGTCTTCCGCGAACAGCGTTTCAGCGTCCGCGATGCCTGGGTCGAGCATCTCGGCATCCTGCGTACCGATGGGCAGCGGCAAGTCGTTGTCGA
>DASSFG010000724.1:0-3875 GCA_035694685.1 Pirellulales bacterium | reverse complement strand
GCCGGCCGACGTGACAGCGATTCTAAAAACTGCGGCGGAAGCGCGTACAGAGGCGCAGCGAGCGCGTTTGCTCGATTTCCGGCTCGAGCGCGATCCCGCCGCAAACGAGCGGCGTGCCCACCGCGAGTCGCTGCAAAAATCGCTGCAAGCGCTGAAGAAACCGATTACGTTGGTAATGCGAGAGTTGCCCGGGCCGCGAGCAACGAACGTTTTCACTCGCGGCGACTTCCGCTCGCCCGGCGAACCTGTCGCAGCCGCTGTTCCGCAAGTGCTGCACCGGATGTCGGAGGGACCTCTTAACCGGCTCACACTAGCCCGTTGGCTGGTAGAGCGCGACAATCCCATCACGGCCCGCGTTGTGGTGAATCGCTGGTGGGCCGAGTTGTTCGGCCACGGCATCGTGACCACGCTCGAAGATTTCGGCGTCAAGGGCGAGCCGCCGACGCACCCCGAATTGCTCGATTGGCTGGCCGTCGAATTCATGGAGAACGGCTGGTCGATGAAAAAACTGCTGCGGACCATCGTCACCTCGGCGACCTATCGGCAATCTTCGCGGTCAACCCGAGAGCAGGTGGCCCGCGATGCCGAGAACTTGCTTTACACTCGCGGGCCGCGTTTCCGTCTCGCCGCCGAGACAATCCGCGACAACGCACTGGCCATTGCGGGCTTGCTGTCTTTGCGAGCGGGCGGACCGCCGGTTCGTCCCTATCAGCCCGACGGCCTGTGGACGAAAGTTGGCGGCCAGCCGCTGGAATACATCGTCAGTCCGGGCGACGACCGCTATCGCCGCGGCGTGTACGTCGTGTGGAAACGAGCTTCGCCTTATCCGAGCTTCGTCAACTTCGACGCCAATGCCCGACTGGCCTGCACGGTCAGACGTTCGCGTTCAAACACGCCGTTGCAAGCGCTCACGCTGCTCAACGATCCTGTGTACGTGGAAGCGGCCTTCGCCTTGGCCCGCCGCGTATTGCGAGAACGCCCTGACGTGCCGCTCGACGAACAACTGCGGTATGCCTGGCGGTTATGCCTGTCGCGAAACGCCGACGCGGCGGAGCTCGCCGTCTTGCGCCGCTTACACGAGGCCCAGGTCTCCGCCGCCCGTGCCGACCCCGCAGCCGCGAAAGCGCTGGCAGACCAGTCCGGCGACGAAAATCCCGTTTCGCCCGACCAACTTGCGGCCTGGTATGCCGTCGCCTCGGCGCTGCTGAACCTGGATGAAACGATCACCAAGAATTGAGTTCGGCGATCAGGCCCCCGCGATGGCGGCAGATGGTCCAACGCCCTCCAAAACTACTTGCTGAAGTGTCGAAGGATCGCCGAAACGCTTTGCTGCGTCCAGAATCTCCAGCCCGACCAACTGGCCCTGCGCATCGTATTCCACGGCGATCCCTTCGACCAACTCTTGTGTCGTCACGGTTGTATCGCGAAAGGAGATACTGAGAGCGTCGACCTCCGGGTCGTAACTGATGCGCATGGCCTTAAGCTCCTGCGGGAAGTCAGAAGAAGTATGTGTAGACTGTCACGACGACGATTTCCGTCGGGTTGTCGACAAAGACGGGACGGACGCGTTTTTGGGCATAGAAAGTTCCGTTCCAGAGACTGTTGTATGGAAACACGCGCTCCGCTTCGAGCCGTCCGATACGTGCATTTCGCCATGGCGCATTGCGAATTGCGTCCACAACTTCGGCCTCGGTAAAGCCGCGCCGCGCTAAGTATCCGCGCGCGTGAGCCGAGAACCGAATCGGTTTGCTCGCCCCCGCGCTCATTAACGTGTTTCCTGATTCTCGATCCGGCTGCCACGAGTTGCAATTCTACCGCGGCAGTGCAGGAATTGCGAGCGGGCGATTTCGGATATATGCAGCAGCCGGCGGGGCCAAGCTAAGGGGCTTGCTTGGCCGTTGTTCGCCGCTTAGGTTGAAGAAGATAAATCGCTCTGAACTCGAACGACGTGACTAGCGAGTAACAGCAGAACTTTGTGTTCCCACTCGATACCTACCTGCAAAATCTGACTCGCCGTGGTTTCCTCGGCCGTTCGGGCTTGGGCCTGGGCGCGATTGCGCTGGGCGCTTTGTTGAACGAAGACCGCGCCGCGGCAGGCACGAGTGAAGCGGCCGATCCGCTCGCGGCACATCCGGGCCATTTGCAGCCCCGAGCCAAGCACGTCATCTATCTGCACATGATCGGCGCTCCATCGCAGCTCGATCTGTTCAACCACCAGCCCGAGTTGAACGCGCGCGACGGCCAGACTTGCCCGGAAGAGCTGACGCGCGGACGGCGGTTCGCCTTCATCGGCGGCGAGCTGAGACTGGCGGGGTCGCCCTTCAAGTTCGCCCGGCATGGAGAGAGCGGGCAGGAAATTTCCGAGTTGTTGCCGCACCTTGCGACGGTGGCCGACGACATTGCCATCGTCCGCTCGCTGCACACCGAAGAGATCAATCACGCTCCCGCACAAATGTTTTTGCACACCGGCTTCGGCCGCGGCGGGCGTCCGAGCTTTGGCTCGTGGGTCGTGTATGGCCTGGGATCGGAAAGCCGGGATTTGCCGGCCTACGTGGTGCTGCAATCGGGGCCGCTGGGCGGCGCGGGCACTTCGCTTTGGTCGGCGGGCTTTTTGCCCAGCGTCTACCAGGGCATTCAGCTTCGCTCCAGTGGCGATCCCGTGCTGTACTTGTCGAATCCCCCCGGCCACCTCGCCGCCGATCGCCGCCGTGTGTTGGATGCCGTTCGCGATCTGAACCAGCGGCAGCTCGACGCCGTGGGCGATCCGGAAATTGCCACGCGGATCAGCCAATATGAAATGGCATTTCGCATGCAAATGTCGGTGCCCGAGTTGGTTGACGTCGGCCAGGAAACGGCTGCAACGCTGGAAATGTACGGCGCGACGCCGGGCAAGCCGTCGTTCGCCAACAACTGCTTGCTGGCTCGGCGGCTGGTCGAGCGTGGTGTGCGGCTTGTCGAACTTTACGACGCAGACTGGGACCATCATGCAGACCTTGCCAAACGGCTGCCGGCGAAATGCCGCGACGTCGATCGCGGCATGGCCGCGCTGGTGTGCGATTTGAAGCAACGGGGACTACTCAGCGATACACTCGTCATCTGGGGCGCCGAGTTCGGCCGCACGCCGTTGCGGCAAGGGATCTCCGGTGACGGTGCGAAAACCTCGCCCGGTCGCGACCATCATAAAGACGCCTTCTGTGCCTGGATGGCCGGAGGCGGCATTAAGCCCGGTGTGTGCTATGGCAAAACAGATGATTTTGGTTTCAACGTCGTCGAGAATCCGGTTCACGTCCACGATCTGAACGCCACGGTGCTGCATCTTTTGGGCCTCGACCACAAACGGCTGACGTTCAAATACCAGGGGCGCGAATATCGCCTGACCGACGTGCAGGGCAGTGTCGTCAACGGCTTGCTTGCCTGACCGTCGCGGCCCGGTCACCTGTCGCCGTGCTGGACTGATGACGAGCTGACGGACTTGTACGCCGAGACCGATGGCTCACGGCGACGTTTCTGGTAATGGACGCCCTGTACCTGGGCGACTTGCCGAGGTTTTCGATTCCGCCATCGACTGCGGTTTATCGAGTGTTGGCGGCCAGTCGTCGGAGCGAAACGGCCCAGCGGGGAGTCCCTCGACGTTGAACAGGTTACCGGTCGGATAGTCAGCCCAGCCATAGCGCACGGCGATGGGCTCGGCGACCTGGGGACTGTGAACGACCACGGTTCCGTCACGGATCTCAGCAGTGGCACGAACAAATCGTCGGTCCTTGCCGGCGATCGTAAAGCCTTGCAACGCCACGGGCATGGCGCGGTCATCGTCAGCGACGACATGCACTGCCCCGCCAATCAATCCGCTACGGCCGTCCTTCACAATGTCATCT
>DASSFG010000723.1:0-8338 GCA_035694685.1 Pirellulales bacterium | reverse complement strand
CAAAATTTTGCCGTCGCTCGGATCGTAAGCCTGCACGTGGTGCGGCAAGCTGACCAGCACCTGATCGCGACCGTCGATCTTGGTCACGACGGGCGTACTCCAGGAGCCGACCCACTTCGGCTTTTCGCCGGGCCGCTCTTGTCCTTCGTCGCCGCCCGGCTCGTCGACCTGCCACAACGTTTTGCCGTCGTTGCGGTCGATGGCGGTAACAAACGTCCGCTCGCCGGGTCCGCAATTGAGCAGAATAGCGTCACGGTAAAAGACGGGCGACGAGCCATAGCCCCAGATATGACGGAACGTGCCTAGGTCGCGCGACCAGAGCGGCTGGCCGTCGTAGTCGTAAGCGTGCAGCCCGGCCGAGCCGTGCCACACCACGACGCGCGTGCCGTCGGCGGCGGGCGAAGAGCCGCAATACGGATTCGTGCCGTGCGTCGGATCGGGCTCATCAAAGTCCACAATGCGTTTCCAGAGCAGGTTGCCGTCGCGCCGATCGAAGCAGTACAACCCGCGGTGCTGGCCCTTTTCGGTAGCACAGGTGACGAACACGCGACCGCGCGACACGATCGGGCTTGAGTTACCCGGCCCCGGCAGCGGCGCCCGCCAACGAACGTTTTGATCCTTCGACCATTTCAGCGGCACGTTTGTTTCTTCGGACACGCCCGTCAGCGCCGGCCCGCGGAATGCCGGCCAGTCGGCAGCGGTGGCCGAGTGGGCGATTCCGGTGGAAAGAAAAACGACAATGACGAAGGCTCTGGAATCCATCGCAGCAAAAAACCGGGTTAAGCTCGACGCGAATTTCTTGATTTTAGCGACCAACGCAGCGGACATCCACTCGGCGGTAACGCATGCTGCGCCACGATACACTCTTTGCCGAAGGGCTCATTCGGGCCGTAGCTTTCGGTCGAAGCGATTGACAAATGAAACCCATTGTTTATCTACGGATTCGGCCATTATAATTGCTTCTGAAGCGAAGGTTCTTTGGTTCTGGCATCCGAATGACTCCTCAAACGATTGATCTCAGGTCGTCGCCGGCAATCCTGCAATCCCTGGCGGCATTTCGCCGGGATTTGCCGGAGATGTTAGACGAGCATTTCGGCGAATGGGTGGCTTATCACCTCGATCAACGAGTCGGTTTCAGCACGTCGAAGACACGTCTGTACCAGGAATGCTTGTCGAGGGGGACGCCGCGCGGTGAGTTCATTGTCAGGCGAGTGGTGCCGGACGTGCCTCGCATCATGGACGAGCGACCAGTCTGATCTGGGATTCGCTGAACGTGGCAACGATCGTACGGCAGCTTCCGTTCCGCTCCTTTGAAAGCACGCTTTCACTGCCCAGCGGCGAAACCGTCAAGATCTTGCATCGCCAGATCGTCTTATGGGTAAGCCTGTCGTCGCCAGGGCAGACACAATTGACTTCAAGCCTTCCTCGTTTTCCAGCAATCTTGGACATCGGCCTCAATGAGAGCTTTGCGATTAGCCGCGAGCACTTCAACCGCTGGTCCGGGCTTATTGAAGACGAATTGGATCCGCTTGAGCAAGTGCTGATGTACGACCGACGCGTCGTCGCCCGCGAGGCCGATCTGTGGATTTACCGCAATGTCCCATTTGCCCGCGACGACTTGCTTGAAGCAGAGCCGTTTCATGTGGAGATCGACGCGGGAATCCTGATCTCGCCGGTCGCGAACAAACCGCGATTGCCTTTACTGGGGCTGCGGGCGTTCGAGTCGGCGGGACTACAGCTTCTGCTTGACGGCGTACGGCAGCTTGTGTCGATTCGCTCCGTTTTATGATTGAGCTTCCGCCACCACCGGGTTCTTAAGAATACCCAATCCTTCGATTTCCACTTCCGCCGTGTCGCCCGGCTTCATAAAGCGCGGCGGTTTGCGGGCGAAGCCGACGCCCGGTGGTGTGCCGGTAAAGATCAAATCGCCCGGCTCGAGCGTGCAAACCTGCGATACGTACGACACAATCTCATCGACGGGGAAAATGAATTGTGAAGTATTCGAGTCTTGCAGCGTTTCCCCGTTGAGACGGAAGCGAATGGCAAGCTTGTTGGGATCGGGCACTTCGTCGCGTGTGACGAGGGCTGGGCCGCAGGGAGCAAAGGTGTCGAACGTCTTGCCGAGCAACCATTGCTTGCCGGGCTTGCGCAACTGCCAGTCGCGGGCGGATACGTCGTGGCCCGGACAATAGCCCGCCACATGGTCGTAAGCCCGTTGGCGCGTAATGTGGCGCCCGCCACGGCCGATGACCACCACCAGCTCTGCTTCATAATCGACTTCCTGGCTGTTGCGCGGCAGGATGATCGGCTCGCCGTGTCCCAACAGGGCCGTCGGAAACTTGTTAAACAACACCGGTTCATCGGGCGGCATCGCGCCGCTTTCGCGAGCATGGTCGGCATAGTTCAAACCGACGCAGATCACCTTTCGCGCGTCGGGCACCGGGGCCAACAGCCGACTCACCGACGAGGCCGCCAGCTCGCGTCCGTCGGCGGCGATTTCCTCCGCGCGTCGCAAGCCAATGTCGCCCATGGCCAGGACGGCGCGCATCGAGTCGGGCAGGCCGGCGCCTGAAAGATCGATGTACTTTTCGCCGCTCAAGGCCGCGATCTTTGGGCCCGAGGTGGATTGATAACTTACAAGACGCATCGCGTGGTTCCTTTATAGGTAGGCGGCAGTCTGTCGTTTCACTCCCGCTTCAACCGTGCCGTTCGTGCCCATTGTACGGTCTTTCGGACTTGCTCACAGGGGCGCAATCGCAGCGAAAATTCGCCGTTTGCCTGCAAGTCGTCTGTGACCTAGCTTTAAACAACTGCTCTTAAGTCGCTGTCAGAACAGCATCGAGATGCCCAACTTGTCGCCGACCAACAATCCCTTTGCACTGGGCCCCGCGTTTGCGCCACAGGCCCCTGTCGTATTGCCGCCTCGCCGTAGCGGCACGGCCGAAGGTGCCCTGTTGGCAACCGCTGTAGCCCCGGAAGATCGCACTTCAGGCGACCTCGGCAATCCCGCGGTCCAAGACGTCGAAAATCAGCTTGTCGAAGTCCGTCTGGGCGTGGCCGGCAGTTTGTACCGGGCCTTGCGCTGGAAGCACGAACCAACGGCCCGCCACTGTTTGCGAGTGACGCTCGGTTGCTCGGCCTGGTCGACACGCGTGGGGCTTTCGGCCGCCGAGCACGACGAGATCGAACTGGCTGCCCTGCTGCACGACATCGGCAAGATCGGCGTGCCCGACGGCATCATCACCAAGCCCCGGCCACTGACGCCGCAAGAGGCGGCCATCATGGACGGCCACTGGCAGATGGGGCAGGAAATTCTGCGCAGCAGTTGTGCCTCGCCCGGAGTATTGGACATCGTGGCCGCCGCCGCGAGTTGGTACGACGGCAGCAAGGCGCATGTCGAACGTTCTGGGGCCTTGCCGCTGGGCGGCCGGATGCTCGCCATCGTCGACGCCTTCGACGCCATGATGTCGGACCACGTCTATCGACGAGCGTTCTCCCGCGAGCGGGCCTTCAATGAGCTCTATCGCTGCGCCGGCACGCAGTTCGATCCCGAGTTGGTCAAGCAATTCACAGAAACGCACGAGTTTGACCTGACCCGGCTCCGCGAGACGGTCGCCCGACGCTGGCTCAACGTTTTGGAGCCGGAAGTGGTCAGCCAGCACTGGCGGTACAACGACGTGGCGGAGGCCGCTCCCAATCAGGCCTTGCCCCTGTTTCAGCACCGGCTCTTGGCCAACATGTACGACGCCGTCGTGTTCATCGACGGCGCCTCGAAAATCATCGAGTGGAACCGCGGCGCCGAGCGACTCACGGGCATCAGCGGCACGAGCATGTATCAGAAGACCTGGCTGCCGGGCATCATCGAGCTGACCGACGAGCATGGCCAGAGATTCAACGAGGCCGATTGTCCGGTAACCTATGCCTTGCACAGCGGCGTGCAATGGCTGCGGCGGCTGAAACTGCGGGGCCGCGGCAACCAGCAACTGGCCGTTGATGCTCATGCCATTCCGGTGGTTTGCGGCGAAGGCATTAACCGCGGCGTGGCCCTGGTGCTGCACGACGTGTCGCCGGAGATCTCGTTGGAGGCCCGTTGTGAGAACCTGAAAGAGAAGGCCACCAAAGATCCTTTGACGCAAGTGGCCAACCGGGCGGAGTTCGACCGCGTCCACGTCCGCTTTGTGGCCGCCCATCTGGAAACCCACTTGCCGTGCAGCCTGATCATCAGCGACATCGACCGTTTCAAGCTGGTGAACGATACCTACGGGCATCCCGCCGGCGATGCGGTGATTCAGAGTTTTGCCCGGCTGCTGAAAAGCTGCTGCCGGCCGGGCGATCTGGTGGCCCGTTATGGCGGCGAAGAATTTGTCGTGCTCTGCGCCGACTGCGACAATGCGGCGGCCGTCCGCCGGGCGGAAGAGTTGTGCAAAGCGTTTAGCCGACTGGAGCAGCCGGCGCTGGGCGGCCGCCGCGTGACGGCCAGCTTCGGCGTGACGGAAATCCAGCCCGGCGACACGGCCGAAACCATGCTCCGGCGGGCCGACCGTGCGCTGCTGAACGCCAAAGAGAACGGCCGAAACCGCGTGGTGCAACTCGGCAGCGGTGGTGAACACGGCGGCGAAAACAGCGAAGCCGGCGAGGCGGCCACACAGGCCGGCGGCAAACTGCTGGCCGAGCGCGTGCTCATCAGCGAGGCGCCGCTCGCGGTGTGCATTGAAAAACTGCGGGGCTTTGTCGCCGATCAGCATGGCGCCATCGAGTCGATCAAGAACAACTGTGTGCGAGTACGGATTGGCGAGGAAGGCGGCTCCTTCTTCCGCCGCATGACCGATCGGCCGGTACGGCTGGTGATGGAGCTCGAATTCGTCGACGTGGAGGAGGAACGGCACCGTCCGAGCGAGCAGCGTCGGTATGGCAATGCCCGCACGAAGATCCAAGTCGCCATCACTCCGCGCCGCAACCGCGACCGTCGACAAGCGGAGCTGCAAGAACGCTCACGGCAGTTGCTGCTTAGCCTGCGTTCATATCTGATGGCAGCCGAACACGAAGCATAGTGCCTCGTCGGCCCTTGATTCCGGGAGGCGTCGGGCCGTAGGGTGGACAAGCGAGTTGGCGAGCGCCGGCCTGCCACAAGACCGTGGTAGTGGGCGGGCGGTCGCTAAAGAGAGCTTGTCACACCTTACATCGATGATGGCACGACCCCAAAATCCTTACGCCCCGCCTGACACAGACACACAAGCTATCAAGCGTCCGCCGTCGGCTGTCTTCGATCTGCGACCGATGACTTTCGGCAGCGCGGCCGCGGCGGTGGTCTGCGCGGTGCTGTGGGGCGGGTTGGCGGCCGCAGTACGGTTTACGCAAGACACCGTCCCGCCGCTGGAGACCGCCGGCTTGCGCTTCGGCCTGGCGACGCTGCTCTTGGCGGGCACGGCCCTCTGGCAAGGCGCCTCGCTGACGCTTAACGGCCGGCAAATCGCGGCCGTCGTACCGGTGGGCTTGCTGTTGTTCCTGCAGATCGGGTCGTTTCACTATGGCATGGCGTACACCAACAGTGCGCACGGCTCGGTGATGATCGGCTCGTATCCCGTCTTCGTGGCCTTCGTCGCTCATTTTCTATTGCACGGTGACCGCGTTTCACGCAGCAAGCTGCTGGGACTGTTGGTCGCCTTCGCGGGGCTCGTCTCGATCGCGGCCGGTGCGGCGCAAAACGCGGCCGTCTCCGCGGACGCTCCTTCGTTGTTTGGTGACGGCGTCGTGCTGGCCAGCAGTTTTCTGATTGGTGTGAACACGGTCATGAGCAAACGGGCCTTGGCGGTGGTGGGCGTATCGTCGCTTTTGTTTTGGAGTAACCTGTTGGCCACGGGCTTGTTTTTTGCCGCCAGCGCGTCGATCGAAACGATGATCTGGCGGTTCACTGCCCCGGCTGTTTGGGGTTTGCTGTATCAGAGCGTCGTCGTGGCCTGGCTCTGTTTCTTGATCTGGACGGCCCTCTTGCGACATCACCGCGCCAGCCAGGTGGCCGTGTTTGGCTTCGCCCAGCCGCTGTGCGGCATCGGCTTTGGAATATGGTTGCGGGGCGATCCGATGCACCTTAGCCTCGCTATCGGTGGCGCCGCCGTTGCCCTCGGCATCGTGCTGGTGACACGTGCCGACGCATGACGCTCAGGCGACCAACTGCATCGCCCGCCGCACGTATTCGATGCCGGAATAAACCGTTAGCGCCAAGGCGCTCCAGACGGAGGCGGGCAGCAAGATCTGGATCCAATCGGGTTCGCTCCCGGCCGCGTAGGAGAGAGCAAACAGGCTTACGCCCGCGGCGATGCACTGCACGACCATCTTCAGCTTGCCGGACATCGCCGCCGAGAAATCGGCGCCTTGCTGCTCCAGAAAGCTGCGCAGGGCCGTGATCAACAACTCCCGGCCGACGACGATCACCGCCATCCAGCCGGCAATGCCCGAACGCGGATATTCCGCCACCAGGCAAATGAACGCACCGCAGATGATGATCTTGTCGACAAACGGGTCGAGGATGCGGCCTAGCACCGTCACCAGGCCATACTTGCGGGCAAAATAGCCGTCGAGCCAATCCGTCGAGGCCGCTACGACAAACACCACCAGGCCAGTCAACCAATAGTGGAAAGTGATCAGGCCGAACAGCACGATCGCCAACACCAGCCGGGCGATCGTAAGTTGGTTCGGCAAATTAAACACCGCCGAACGCGGCCCCGACTTGGTGCTGACGGACATCGCTTGCCTTGTTAACGAGGTTTGCCGATTGCCGCCCCAATTAAATCATACTCTCGCGAGGCAACCATTTCACAGCTCACGATCTGTCCGGGCCGAAGTTTTTTGCCCGTCACGTACACGACGCCGTCGACGTCGGGCGCGTCGGCATACGAGCGGCCGATCCAGGCGTGACGTTCTTCGGGAACTTTTCGGTCGATCAGCACGTCGAGCTGCCGGCCGATTTGCCGCTCATTCCAGGCGAAGGCAATCTCTTGCTGTACGGCCATCAAACGCTCGCGGCGCGCCTGCTTCGTCTCTTCGTCCAAATGGTCGGGCAGCCGGGCCGAAGGAGTGTCCGCCTCATAAGAATACGTAAACACTCCCAACCGCTCGAAACTCTGCTCGCGAACAAAATCAACCAGCTCGTCAAATTGTTCGTCCGTCTCACCGGGGAAACCGACGATGAAAGTCGTCCGCAGTACGAGCTCGGGAATTGCCTGCCGCAGCCGCGCCAGCAGCGCCTCCGTTTCGGCGCGATTCACTCGCCGCTGCATGCGTCGCAACATGGTATCGTTGACGTGCTGCAAAGGCAGATCGAGATACGGAACGATCTTGGGACTGTTCGCCAGCACGTCGATCAGTTCGTCGCTGAAGTACATGGGGTACAGGTACATCGCACGGATCCAGTCGAGGCCGTCGATACGATTGAGCTCGGTTAGCAACTCGGCCAGCCGCGGGCGCCCGTAAAGATCCATGCCATAGTAGGTCGTATCCTGGGCAACGATGTTCAGCTCGCGCACGCCGTCGGCCACCAGCTCGCGGGCCTCGGCCACGACTTCCTCCATGGGCTTGGTCGCGTGTTTGCCTCGCATCTTGGGGATTGCGCAGAACGTGCAAAGCCGGTCGCAGCCTTCGGAGATCTTAAGAAAGGCAAAGTGCCGCGGGGTAATCCGCAGGCGGGCGGTATCGGGCAGGGGCCGCGAAGGCGCCGGCTGAAACACCGTGCGTTGCTCCAGTAGCCCTCCCAAAAGCCGGTCGGCCACCTTGGTCACGTGCTCGCGGCCGAAGACGCCCACCAGATGGTCGATCTCGGGGCAGCGCTCCAACAGCGCCTCTTTTTCGCGCTCGGCGAGGCAACCGGAGACGATCACGCCTTTGACGCCGCCGCGGCGTTTGAGGTCGAGCATTTCGTGGATGGCGGCGTACGATTCATCACGCGCTCGCTCGATAAAGCCGCACGTGTTGACCACGACGAAGTCCGCCCCTTCCGGATCGGGCACCAGCCGATAGCCGTCGAGCTGCAACAGCCCCAGCATCCGCTCGCTATCGACCAGGTTTTTCGGGCAGCCGAGGCTGACGAAAGAGTAACTGCCTTTGATGTGTGTTTGCACTACAATTCCCGACCCCGAAGAGGTCATATTCGATAGCCCAGGGCGCAGCCCTGGGTTGACGATGCGACAGGCACGCGTAGCCCTGAAAGGCAACGCTGTGAAGCATTTTTTGTCCTTGAAAATACGCAATTTGCGAGGTTGGAGTTGTTGGTGCGAAAAATCTCGCGATCGAAAAACGCCCCAAACCGCGCAAACCACCTCAAAAAATGCTTCACAGCGTTGCC
>DASSFG010000722.1:0-3619 GCA_035694685.1 Pirellulales bacterium | reverse complement strand
CATTTCCCAACGGCACCATCGCACAGCGGGTCTTGCTGCACCAGACGAAAGAGCCCGAAGCCATTGCGGCCAAACGGCCCGATGCGCCGGCGGGGCTGGTGGCAATCTGCCAGCGAATGATGGCTAAATCGCCCTCGGCCCGTTATCAGTCGGCGACGGCAGTCAGTGAAGCGCTGGCCGATTGGATCAAACGCTTTGACTCCGGCGAAACCGTCGCGGCGACGGCGTCGCAGTCTCACTCCGACGAAGAGCTGACGCTGGCGCCGCTCGATGACGAGCCGCGCAGCCGCGGCCCGCTGGCCAATGCCGGCGCCGATGCTTCTCGCGCCGCCAAGGGCGACACAACGACCGTCGAGCGGCGCGAGAACCCCAAAGCAAATCCTTCCTTGTCGGGCAAAAGCCCACCGGCGAAAGCTCCGGGATCGTCCATTAAATCAGCGCCGGGCAAACCGCCGGCGGCAAAACCCACGCCCGGATCGTCGATCAAAGCCGCCCCTGGCAAGCCGCCCACTGCCGGTAACGCAGCTCGCGGGGCCAGCGGCTCGTCGATCAAAAGCCCGGGCAAAGGTCCGGGCAACAGGTCGGGAGCTCGTCCAAGTTCGCACCCCGGCCAAAAACCTCTCCCACCCGGTCAACCGAAGCTACCGCGCGATCCGAGCGATGCGGATGACCCGCTCGCGGCACCCCTGCCCGGCGCCGCACTGTTGGACGATCTTCTCTCCGACGCGGCCCTGCTCTCCGCATCGTCCGGTTCCCAACCCGCCCTGCTGGCCGCCGGCACGACACTCGCACCCCCAACCGGCAAGCTTGGCAAACGAAGCCGCTGGGACTCGCCCTGGTTCTTGATTCTGATCGGCACGCTCTTGGGCGTGGGCCTCGCGGTGCTGATCATTCTCTGGCGGATTTTTGGCTAGCTAAATCTCGGTCTACTCACACCCCCCGAACAAGAATCCTTCTGCTGGTCTCTAGCCCTTTGCTTGCGCGCTTGCCAACGCGAAATAGGTTAACCGAGCGGTAACGAAAAACCAGTCGGCTAACTTAACTGACCCCGTCTCTCCGCGTCCCAAGCATTCGTTCGCCGCCGATCAGCAGGCGGGCCTTGTGGTGCGGGCGGCCCGTCTGCCCGAACCGAAAAAAACCCGAGCGCCAGCGAAGAAGCGCAACTCGACCAGCGAAATCCCCCGCGTTTTTTCGAAGAAGCGCAACTCGACGCCGAAGGTGCGCAAAACCGCGTCTCGGCCTTGTGGTGCAGGCGTCTCCGCCTGCCCGGACCCCAAAAAAAACCACATTTTCGCGAAGAAGCGCAAGTCGCTGACGAAGACGCGCAACTCGGCCAGCGAAATCCCCCGCGTTTTTTCGAAGACGCGCAACTCGTTGACGAAGACGCCGACTCGCCGACGGACCTTGTGATGCAAGCGTCCCGCCTACCCGGAACCCCCAAAAAACCCGAGCGCCAGCGAAGACGCGCAACTCGACGATCAGAAATCCGCGCATATCATCGAAGAAGCGCAAGTCGCGGCGGCGGTTGTGGTGTAGGCGTCCCGCCTGCCCGAACCCCACAAAACTTCAAAAGTACGTGCTCCAACAAAGACGCGCAACTCCTAAGTCCCAAGCCCTAAAGCCTAAGACCTAAGCCCTAAGTCCTAAAACCAAGTCCTTCCATATATCAAGATGTCAAAGATCGAGCGGCCGGCTTATTCGCCTGTCGCCTGCCCCAGCGACGCCGACGCACAGCATCGGTGTCACGCACGCTCTTTAGACGCTGCTGGATACCGAAAAGTTCCAATTGCACACCGTCGCCGGCGAGAATCACGTTCGCCGGTCCTGTCGTTGGCTTCGCCACGGCCGATGGTCAGCGTCGAACGCCAAGTATTAGTGACAAGTACTGTTCAAAAGGTTACACCCAGCTTCACGAAAATCAATGACCACCGGCTTGGTTCGGAAAACGCACGGTTCAACTGATTTAATGGACCCGTCGGCTTATTTGCCTCCTGCGTTGTCTTGGCGTTTTGCAATCGGCGCTGCCTTTCAGCTCGAGTTCTCCGTCGGCTGGCGCACTTGGGCCGGCCGCTGATAGTGACCCTTACCCCAGACGATTTCGTTGTAGGACTGCGAGGCGCCGCGCGGAATGCTAATAGTCTGCCACTGGTCGCCTGCGAGGATTCGCGCAATCAAGACGATTTGGCCGACGTGATAACCGCAGTGGGCCAAGGATCGCTGGATTGCCAAGGGTACAGAGTGAGGCTCGCCGCGGATGGTCACGCTTTTGAGCAGATCGGCCGGCCGCAACGATTCGAGCGTCTCGAAGAGCCGGTTCCAGCCGCTCTCCCAATAGGCGAGCAGTTCTTGTCGGGTCGTGAAGGAATCGATGAATTCGTCGTCGCGGTTGCGCCAGGGCTTTTCGCCGTCGCTGGTGAGAAAGTCGGTCCAGCGGGAAAGGAGGTTGCCCGCTACGTGCTTCATGATGACGGCGATCGAGTTCGTGTTCGGGTCGAGCGCCGTGTGCAGCTTATCGTCGTCGAGCTGCGCGATCGCTTTATCGGCCCAGCCCTTATCGGCCTGGAAGGTCGCGATGGCGCTGCGGAGTAGAGTGTCGCCCACATTTTGCGAGCCGTGCAACGTGGGAAGCGGCGCCAGGTCCGGTTCGACGAAATGCCGTTTCGCTCGTGGATCCGCACGTCTTGTGGGCGAGTAGAAGAAGCGCAGGGCATGGCTCGTCATCAATTGCGGGTGAGCGTCGCAGAAAGCGTCGGCGGTCGATGTCGGCGGTATCGATTGGCAGGTGTCGATCGTCGCCGCAATGAGCCGCAGGAAAGCCTGCGTGGTCGTCTCACTGTAACCCGTCGTCGGGCCTTCGACGACCGAGTTCGTTGCGTTGTACTTCTGAATGCCACTGCGAACCTTGGCGAGCGCCTCGTCGAAGGGGAACCGGCGCAGGTAAAGGTAGGCGATTTTAACGTGGCAGCGGTGCGTCCACTCCGCGTAGGGCAGCGAGCAGTCTTCAAAAGCTCGCAGGAGGTCGTGATCTCTCATTCGATCGGCCCCGATTTCGTTCCGCAAAGAACCAAGTTGTGTGATACAGCCTTGGAGCCTACTCATAGAGCCGCTTCCCCATGCTCACCCGCTCTTCCACGCTGTAACCGAGTTTCTCGTAGAATGCCACCGCGCCGGGGTTCGACGCCATGACCTGCAGGTTGACCTTGAGACATCCTCGGTCGGCGAGCGCCGCTTCGACCCGCCGCATAAGAGCGCTTCCCACACCCCGGCGCCGATGATCTGTGTGGACGGCGACTGCGTAGACCCAACCTCGGTGGCCGTCGTAGCCGCCCATGACCGTACCGACGAGCGACCCGTCAATCTCAGCCACGAAAAGCAAGTCGCGATCGACCGCAAGTTTCTTGCGCAGCGCCATCGCCGGATCGTTGTGCGGTGCGCTGCTGAGCGACACCGCGCGCCACAGATCGATCACGGCCTGCTCGTCCGATTCCCTAAAAACGCGAATCTCCATCGGTCCTCTCCGGTATGATGCCTCGTCCGCTGCAACCGGTCGTTGGGCGACCGCCCAGTCCGAGCACAGCAGACCGTAGACGTAGAAGTCGTGTGGTTGCCCGCGACAGAC
>DASSFG010000721.1:0-7886 GCA_035694685.1 Pirellulales bacterium | reverse complement strand
GATATTGCCGGTGGCTTCGACCACGCGCAGTAAAATCTCGGCCTGCCTGGCCAGCTCGGCCTGTTGGGCCTTGGTGGCTTCGGTGGTGTCGGCCAGCGTCTGCTGCATGCGGCTCCAATTGCGGCGGTTCTGCTCGGCTGTCGCTTCAGCCGAGGCGGCGAGTTTTTCGGCGTGGATGGTCATGGCCTGCGCCAAGGCGCCCGATAACGAGCTTTCCAGGTGCCGCTGTGCCGAATTGGCCATCTCGCTCCAACGCGTGCCCGCGGCGTCGATCGACTGTTGCCACAACTCGGCCTGCCGCTGTACCAGCTTGTCGGTGGCCTTGAGCATCGTTTCCGTCAATCGACGCATGGCGCCGAGCTGCGGGTCGTCACCGGCGCCAAGCTGCTCGAAGCGGCCGG
The DNA here is from genome assembly GCA_035694685.1 of Pirellulales bacterium. Classification (GTDB taxonomy): domain Bacteria; phylum Planctomycetota; class Planctomycetia; order Pirellulales; family JAICIG01; genus DASSFG01. The sequence goes on along the minus strand of DASSFG010000721.1, from coordinate 7,485 downwards.
CCAGCTCGTCGGCCGCACGCGCATCGACCGCCGATAGCAGCCGGCCCTCGATGCGGTCGACAAAGTATTGCATGAACATGAGCACCATTGACAATCCCAACGCCAAGGCCGTCGTATCGAAGGCCACACCGAGACCGCCGGTGACCTCGGGCAACGAATCTTCCAACGACTGCGGATTCAGGTTGGCAATGGCCATCGTGATGCCGATGACCGTGCCCAAAAACCCGAGAATCGGGATGGCCCAGATAATGATGCGCAATTGCCCATAGCTGCCGTGCGATCGCACCCCGTCCGACTCGGAGAGGTATTTCAGCTCGTCGCCCAGCTTGTCGGCCGTGCCGGCGAAGAGCACCGATTGCAATGCTTCGCGCAGACGTCGCGGCAGATAGTCATCTTGCTGGGCGCCGGGCAGGCGCGAGAGGTGTTCCAACAGCCGCTGTGCGTCGACGGGCGATTGCGCCTCGCGCTCGCGCGCAGGCAGCAGCGGCTGATTCAAGGCCGTTGATTGCCGGCCCACGTCGAGGGCCTTCAGGATCAAGCCGGCCAGGCCCACAAAGAACATGGCCGTTTCCAGGTATTCGACCCAGTGGCCGGCAAAATACCGCAGCACGAAGGGATCGCGCCAATGGCCGGTTTGAATTGGGGCAAAGAAAAGGACGGTTGCCAGCGTTCCCCACAACAGCGAGGACCGCATGACGAGCATGGAAATACGGTTGGCTTTGGTCACGGCAGTCTCCTTCTCTCGATACAATCGGCGCAAACGTCAGACTTGATGAACGAAACGGGCAGGAAAGGGGGCGTAGTCTCCCTAAACCCTAAGCGCCGCACAATACGGAAACTGGCCGAAAGTACCGCAACCGAAACGGCCGATAGCTCTTTTGTCGCCGCAGTGGGCAGCGGTCCCGAGGGGGCTGGAAGCGTTTAAACCCGCCGTCGCGGAACACAGGGTTCAGGTCTACGCACCGTCGGGGGGCGGTGCGTTGAGGCATGTTCCCCGGGAGGGAGAGAAAGCAGTCCGGTGCCGGCTTCGGCCGCCCGGACTGTTTTTATTTCCACGCTGGGTGTTCCTGCCTCGTTTAACCGGCAGCCAACGGCGCCCGCGAGCGTCGCCCTGCGAAGAAATCCACTTCTAAGGGACGGCCCTGACCTTAAATCCCGCCCCGCGGGCGCCGTTGGCTACCGGTTAAACGAGCCCGGTCGTAGCCCGCTTTACATGGCATGCCGGGCCGCCGTTTGTTACCATACAGGCGTAGCCCGCCTCATTTGCCCGCCTTGTGAATTATGTCGACCGACCTCGATTCTCTTACCCAACAAACGTTCGACATGGTGGCCGAGGCTGCGGCCAATCAAGGCATGCCGGCGGCCACCGAGCGGCTGGCTGAACATTTTCGAGCGTCGGAACATTACCACGAACTGTTCGACTTGCGGCTATTGCAAGCACGGCTCGCCCTGGGACTGCCAGCGATTCTTAGCAAGGGTCTCGACGACCTCGAAGAGCCGCTCCGCACCCAGATGGAAGAGCGTTACATCGAAGCCTGCCGCGAGGTAGGCCATTTGCTGCTGGCCGACGGCCGCGTGCGCGAAGCCTGGATGTATCTGCGGCCGGTGGGCGATCGGGCCGCCGTCGCCGCCGCGCTCGAAAAGCTCACGCCGGACACCGACAATACCGAGCAGATCATCGAAGTCGCCCTTTACGAGGGCGTGCATCCGCGGCTCGGCTTCGAATTGGTGCTGAAAAACTACGGCTTGTGCAATGCCATCACCACCTTCGACTCCCAGATGCACCAACGCCCTCGGGCAGAACGAGAACAGGTGGCCGCGCTTTTGGTGCGGCAGATTCACGCTGATTTGCTGCGGAGCCTCAGCGAATATGTCGCTAAAAAACAGGGTAAGACGCCGCCCGAAACGACCATTGCCGGCCTGGTGGCTGATCGCGACTGGCTGTTCGACGACAACGAATACCATATCGACACCTCGCATCTGGCCGCCGTCGTTCGCTTTGCACTCGTGATTGACGACCCGGAAGTGTTGCGGTTGGCGATCGACCTCACGGAATATGGTCGCCGGCTCAGCTCTATGTTTCAGTATCCCGGCCAGGAGCCGTTTTCCGACACCTATCCGATACATGCTCTTTTCTTCCAGGCGCTCGTGGGCGAGCACGTCGACGAGGCGGTGGCCTATTTCCGCGGCCGTGCCGAAGCTCTGGGCAACGGCGAACAAGGCGCCTGGCCCGCGGAAGTCTATGTCGCCCTGTTGACGCGGTTGGGCCGCATCGACGAGGCGTTTGAAGCAGCGGCCCAATATCTGGCCAACGCCCGCACGGCAGGCTTCGCCCCCAGCCTGCTGGACCTGGCCCAGCGTTCAGCCAACTACGACCGGCTGCTGGAAATAAGTCGGCAGCGCGGCGACCTGCTCGGGTTCACGATGGCGTTGGCCGAACGCACCGACTCGCATTGACTCGGGCGACCTCGGCGCCTACGATTCGCCGGCCTGAAAACGCGCGGCCGCGCCGTTGTCACCTCCGCCCGCTCACACCATCGGCCGCACCCACTTCCATCCCTTAAGCGCCGAGGATTCGCATGAACCGCCGCTTGGCATTCTGGCTTGCCGGTGGATTGTTTGCGCTGGGCGCCGGCCTGTTGGGTTGGGGATATTGGGCGGCCCGCAGCGTGCCGGCATTCTACGCCGAAGCGGTGGCCGTGCCTTACGAGGTACACCAGGAGGCCAGCGAACGCCTGTTGGAAAACGCCGCCGCCTTGGCCAGCGGAGTGAACAAACAGGGCAAGTGGCAAGCCATTTTTACCAGCGAACAGATCAACGGCTGGCTCGCCACCGAACTGGAAAAAACATTTCCGGGTCTGCTACCCGACTACATTGCCGACCCGCGCGTGACCGTCGAAGCCGACGGCGTGCTCTTCGGCTGCCGCTATCTGAACGGCAAGGTCGAAACGGTCGTGTCCTTGAAAGCCGAGCCGCACGTCAGCGAACCGAACGTGCTCAAGGTGCGCTTGAGCCACGCTCGGGCGGGCGCCTTTCCGCTTCCCTTGGGCAAGATACTGGAGGGCGTGGCGCGGGCGGCCGCTGACGCCAAGGTGCAGTTGAGCTGGCTGCAATCGGGCGGCGATCCGGTGGCGGTGATTCGCCTGCACGCCGGCGACGACAACACATCGTACCGCTTGGAAAAGCTTCAGCTCAGCGACGATGAAGTGTTCCTCGCCGGCTGCACGCTCCAGCGGTCCAGCGACGGTTCGCCGGCACCCGAACCGGCCCCTCAGCCACTCGCGGCTGCGCCGGACGACGCGAACGAGAAACTCCAACGCTGATCGCCTTGGCGCACCAACGTGGCCCTGCCACGCAGGCGACCGCCAGCGAGATCGACAATCACGTGGTCTGCGTCGCATTGCCGAACGCGATACTCGCCGGAGTCATAGCGATTGACCACGCCTCGGCCGCCCGACACATCGCCTTCGTAATCGAGATACGCCAGCCGGTGATCGGGCAGTTGCTCTGCGGAGCAGCTCAAGGGGCCGCACGGCTCTTCCGCCAGCGCCCAGGTGCGCAGCGACCCCTCGGCTTCGAGCATGAAGTCCCAGTGCAGACCTCGCGGAGAGTCGTGGCGGAGCACCACAAACCGCCGAGGAACATGCTCATTTGGCAACGGCGGCAGCGACATATTGAATGATCGACCGCGTTCAACGCTTAATCGGGAAGCTTGCACCCCCCGCTCGCCAGTTTATCAATGCTTTCTTGGCTCTGAAAGCGCTTGCGCTTTCGCCGGCGGAATTCGGCTTCGCGATGCGGCCCGACTGATGCTAGTTTTGTTCCGCCACGTCCGGGGCTTGTCCCCGGCGGGCACTGATTGACTGGCTAAAGGACGGCTCTCGCGGCACACGTCGCCCCGTACCGGGCTTGTCCCGGTCGAGCGAATGATTGACCTGCTATTCGGGGTAAGCCCAACCAATCGTGCTTCCCACCGGGGCGAGCCCGGCGGAGAAGAGTAATGCGCGGCGGAGCGTGTTAGCCAGTCAATCACCGCTCCGCCGGGACGAGCCCGGACGGTGGCGGAGAGGAACAAATCCGACATAAAATGCGAGCTCGTTTTGGCCCTTAAGTGAATCATTTTGCGCAAGGCAGACCGAGGTTCCTCGCGCCTCAGCCAACAGGAGAAGAGGCCACCGGTACTCGGTCACGTCGGTTGTGTTTTTCCATTCCTCGATCAGGCTTCTGTTCTTTTTCTACCTGATCGCGCTCTGGTTTGTGGGTGAACGATGACGATGCGCCGCCCTCAATTCACCCTCCGCGCGCTGCTGCTGGCCACGCTGGTCGTGGCTGCGTTCTTTACCGCCATCCGTCACCTGCGCGAGTGGCAAGCGCGGTCAGCTATACGAGAAATGGATTTGGCCTTTCCAATCCTCAAGACGAAGGCCCGGACTCCATGATGTACCGCCCGCAGTTTTCCCTGCAGACGCTGTTGTGGCTGATCGCCGTGGTGGCGGCGTTCGCTGTGCCACATCGTCTGTGCTCTACCGCGCCGATGTATTTCGCCTTATAATCCCCGGCCGGAATTCAACCCGCGTCGCTCAAGGCAAAGGAGTGCCGAAATGCCGTCGATCCTGCACCGAGCGCATCGCCCAGGCCGACCGCCGCAAACCGCATGTTTGCCAAACGCGGCGCCCACGGCCGTCGAGCCCTGGCTAAGCGCCAGCCAAAGCGAACGGCTCATTTGGGCTTTCGTCGCACTGGCAATCATCACACGCGGCGTGCGCTTTCTGCTTCGCTTCCCGCTCTGGGAAGACGAATGTTTTTTGGTCTCGAATTTCATCGACCGCGATTTTGCCAATCTGCTCGAACCGCTGAATTACCATCAGGTGGCGCCGCTCGGCTTTCTGGCGGCCGAGCTGGCAGCGGTCAAGCTGCTAGGTTTCAACGAGTGGTCGTTGCGGCTCGTGCCGTTTGCTGCCGGAATCGCCAGCGTATTGCTGTTTCGCCGCCTGGCGGGCCAGCTCGTCGAGGGACCGGCGAAGCTGATCGCGGTCGCCACGTTTTGCGCGAGCTACTCGGGCATTCGCTACGCCGCCGAAGCCAAACCTTACGGCGTCGATCTGGTCGTTTCGTTGGTGCTGCTGACGTTTGCCGTCGAATGGTGGCGCAAAGGACGAACGGCCTGGCTGATCGTGCTGACGGCATGCGTGCCTTTGGCCGTCCTGCTGTCGTACCCGGCCTGTTTCGTAGCGGGCGGTCTGAGTGCCTTCATGGCCGTCGTGCTGATTGTCGAGGATCGCCGTGGTTGGGCGGCGTGGGCGGCTTTCAACGCTGCGTTGGCCGCCTCATTCCTGCTCATGTTGCGCGTCGCGGCCAAAGGCCAGGCCGAGGCCGAATTGGGTTGGATGCAAGACTATTGGAAAGATCATTTGCCGTCGCTCGCGGCGCCTGGACAGCTTCTCTGGTGGCTATTGACCACGCACACCGGCGACCTGCTGGCGATTCCGATCGGCGGCGGGCGAGGAGCCAGCGCCATCAGCTTTTTGCTCGTGGCGTGTGGTGTCGCCGCCCTCGTTCGCACGCGACGATACACTCTGTTGACGTTGCTTCTCATGCCGGCCGCGCTGAATCTAACGGCGGCCTTGATGGGTCGATTTCCCTATGGAGGGCACGTCAAGTTTTCGCAATATCTGGCGCCAGCCATTTGCCTGTTGATTGGAGTTGGCGGCGGGGAGCTTGTGGCAATGGGTCGCGGCGCCGTCGCGGTCCGCAGGCGGAACCTGGCGGTGGCGCTGTCGGTGTTGGCCCTCATTCCGCTGGTGACCATGGCCCGCGATTTTGCCAAACCGTATAAATCGCCGACCGACGCGCGATACCGAGATTTTGCCCGCTGGTTCTGGTCCAGCGCCGAGTTTAGAGGCGAAGCGGCCTGCCTGCACACCGACCTCGACCTGGAGTTCGCCCCCGGCACCTTTCATCATCTTGGCTGGTCGGCGATGTACGTCTGCAATCAGCGAATTTATTCGCCGCGGCATCGGCGCGGTGAGCCGGTCGCGTGGGAGCGCATCAGTGCCGGCTGGCCGCTGCACTGCGTCGAATATCGCGCCCAAGTCTACAAGTACGACGACGACGCCTGCCAGGCTTGGCTCGATCGAATGGCCGAACGCTATCACCTTGTCTCGCGCGACACGATTCCCTCGCCGGTGTTTGATCAGCGCGAGCACAAGCTGCTTTGCACCGACGAGCTAGTGATTTACAAGTTCGTGCCGCTCACTGCTGGCGAGCCACCCGTGGTTTCTCCAATCAGCCGCCGTTACGGTGCATCCTGCTCACCATTTCCTCAACCCATGGCCGACCTGCCTCGCGAACAAACGGCGGGATGGGACCGTGATAATCGACGCGCCGAAAAAATTTCGCCCGCTCGTAGACCGTGGCAAAGATGGCGCCCAGATCAATCTGCAGGTCGGGGTCGTGGCGTCGCAGTGGCACGGGTAACGTCTGCAACGGCTGGTTGGCTTATCGACTAGCTTGCCGCCCGGCAGTTGCCCAAGCGCGGCTAGCCGGCAGCGTTCGCGAGCACGCCGCAATGTGCGTAGCAGAATTCATGAGAATTCTGGCTGACCGGAAAAAACTGGAATTGCAAGCCCGCCATTCATCGGGGGCGACACGTTTGTCGCATCGCGCATCTTCCGCCGGCTTCACGTAGCTTGCGTCCATGCTCAGAGGCGCATGCCCGGATTATTCATGCGTCCTTGAAGGCCCGACGCGTAAGCGAGGGAGTGCAAAGGGTTTCCCTCGCTTACGCGTCGAGCTTCCATCCAGGCAGTGTGCGCGCGAATTCCCTGGAGGGGTGAATAATCCGGGCAAGCGGTTGCGCCAATTGCCCGCATGGGCGGCGCGGTCTAGGCACGCCGCGATCGGCCTCGTGTCGAGTACGGCGGGCCCGTGCGAGTCTGTCTGGCAGCACGCATCACAACCGCCAAGCGACTAGCGGCGGCGCGTGCCATTTGCGCCGCGCGCGGCGCCAACACCTGCGCTCCGCTTCTCCCTCTGTTCTTTCCCCGCCTCCGTTCGCACCGCAATTCGCGCAGCGCGCTGCGCCAATTGCGCAGCGCGCTGCGCCATTGGACGGGCACCCTCCCAATGGTGGTTTTGCAAATCCTTTTGGCAAAGGGCTTTGCGCATCCGCCGATTTCTCGGCGCTACGAGAATTGGACGATGCCTTCAGAACTCGTGAGAGTTCTGGCTGGAAATGCAAAATGGCACGATGGCGGCGGCCGCACGATGGCGCATCCGCTTGCGCCATTTTTCGTTTTGCATTTTTCGTTGTGGGGAAGACCTAAAGGGGACAGGTCCAATTACCAACAATTGGACCCTCCCCTTTAGTTCTTCCACGCGCTTGGGAAAAAAGAGGAGAGGCACATGCTCCACAAGTCCAACGAGGCGACGGTTATACCACCGACTTGCGATATGGGGACGCGAAATCGAGCTCGGCGTTGTCGA
>DASSFG010000720.1:0-7142 GCA_035694685.1 Pirellulales bacterium | reverse complement strand
GGCTTTGCCTGGATGTTGCTCTCAAACCTTGTCAGTTGGCATGTCGTCGGGTGGCATTCCCTCGAACCGGGGGCAATGACCGCTTTCGGTGCCCTGTTTATGCTGATCGGGGCGTGGTTTCTGGTAGTGCGATTCAATCTGCACGGCGATCCACCACATCTTGGGTTGCGGATGACGGCCTTTGGCCGGCGAATATGGGTGCTGTTGCTCGCGAACATCGTCGGCGAGCTATCTTGGTATCTTGTCAACGTTTTTACCGCGCTTCCGTTCCAGTTCTACACGATATGGGCGTTGTTCCACATCCTGTTCTCGTTGTACTTGGTAGCCAACTTCCTGGATCTCTGTCAGTTTTCGCCTGGTCAAGAATGGCACATTCGCCCGACGATCGTTCTCATCGGCATCGGCTACGTGGCTCTTTTTCTCCGGCCGTGTCACGTCGGCAAAGACTCCGGCAATCCGAGGCAGCCTTTGGAGCCGACAGATCTAGATTCGATCACCATTGGCTGGTTTGACCAAATCGAAACGGCGATCAAGGCCGTTCCCAACGACGGTCCCGTCGTGTTCGTAGCTGCCAGCGGCGGCGGATCCAGGGCGGCTCTTTTTACCGCTCTTGTGTTGGAAGGCCTTTCTCATCTGCAGGTCCAGTGCCACTCAGAGACGGGTAAATCGGCGGCCACAGCGGCGGACCGCATCGTTTTGTTCAGCTCCGTGTCGGGTGGGAGCCTCGGCACGGCGTATTACTTGAGGCACGCAGTCGACCCAAATACGGGCATGCGTGGCGCGCCACCTTCCCGCGAGACCTATCGGCAGACCGACGTCAACGACCTGAAAACACGCATGGCGCACTTCGCGACAATATGGACTCAACGTGTCGCTACGCAAGCCGAGAAGTCTGCGTATGAGCAGATACAAAAGGAATGCGACGACCTCATGGAGGGGAAAAGCGACATGTTGGCGACCGCGCCGTGGCTCTTCAATAGCGCCTTCGTGGACGACATGTGCACCGATTTCATGGCGCCGCTGCTTCGAGGGGTTCTGTTTCCGGGAGTTGAGCGCGGACAGCGCGTTTCGCGGTTCTGGGAAGACCGATTTGATTGGACGGGCCTCGATAACCACAAAGGCTTCCCAGCCCGCGCGCCCGTTGCCTTTTTCAATGCCACCAACGTGGAGACCGGGACGCGCTTGGCGATAGCGTTTCCGCGCGCCCCGCTGGAACTTTTGCAGTTGCCGGCGACGGAAAGCTCGAAGTACCAGCCGAAGGCGCTCAGCGACATCGATGGCAACTACCTACTACAACTGGCTGAAGCAGTGCGGCTCTCGGCAAACTTCCCCTACGGCTTTCAGGTAGCGGCCCTACGCCCGAACCTGCTCGTCATGGATGGTGGCATTGTGGACAACACCGGCATCGACACCATTGTCTACCTGTTGGAGGGACTACGTCATTTCGCAAAGGCGTCGGCGCCACCGAAAAGCGTCCCGCGACGCGCCTTCGACCTGTTGCAAACCTTGAAATACCGCGGCGTCGTCCTGGTCGAGATCGATTCCGGAGCAAAGCAGACGAAGCCGCCCACAGCAGCTCTGTTGTTTCACACGCTTTGGCCCCCGGCGCAGGCGTTGGAGAATGCCGGTTACGCAAATGCCGACTTATCCAAATACGATCGCATCGCCGCAGCCCTGCAAATCTTAAACGAACCGCCAGTCGATTCGGCAAAGCTTGGGTCGGGCGCTTCGTCTCCCCATGGGCAAACGCCCGAATTCATCAGTGCCCTGGTGACCTTTACCTGCAATCACTCTGAGAACGTCATGACATCGTGGGCCCTCGGCCCGGACGACAAGGCGAAAATCATCGTGCAATTCCTCGTCGATTGGCAGAACACTGCCAAAAACTTTCAGCTCGTCTATAAAAACGTCTGCAAAACGGCTCGCCTCCGTCGCGAGCAGCGCGACGCCAAACCGGGAAGCGAGAAATCGCGGCAGCTTACCGATCAACGAGCCGAATTGAGCGAAAAACTAAAGGACGTTCCCAAGTTGCTGATGGTCGACACGCTCGCGAAGCAGCGAACCTACCAGGAGGCGAATCAGGGCGCCAACGTGGCGACCTTAAATGACACTTCGCCCTTGCTCAACAAGTCCGAAATGCAAAAGCTGCAAAAAATGTGGTCGGACGCCAAGTAAATCGAAGGGCGTTTCCTTTCCGGGTATCAGCCCTTGTACTCGCGAAAGCCCGCGGCCGGCTCGCGGAAGCTGCCGGGCCGATACCTCTTGAAGCCGTTTTCATCGACGAAAACGTAATCGTAGCGCACGTCAGCCTGTGCCCGGTTGATGTCGTCGCACCATTGCTTTAGCCGGGCCATCTTGAGCGGCACATCGAGGTCTTCGCGGCCCTTCGTCTCGACGATGAACTGCTCGCGGTCGCTTACCTTGACCAAGAAATCGGGATAGTAGTTCGAGATATCCCCGGCGGCATTCACGTAGTCGAGCTTGAACCCCACCGCCAGATAGTTCTCGGCGAAGGAGATGATATCGTGGCAGCCATCGAGAAAGGCGGCAAACTCCAGCCCAAAGCCTCCGTCGCCGATGATCCGGCTGAATACGCTGCGGCGCGGCACGAGAAAAACCTGCTCCTTTGCCACGAACGGCCGACTCTGCCGCAGCTTGATACGGTCGCGGATTTCGGCGTCGCCCTTGTCAGTAACGGTCAACTCGTTGATCGCCTTCTTGAACCCTTCGAAAATCGTCTTCGTGGCCGCCAACTCCATCGCCTCAGCCAACAGTGAGTGTTGGATTCTATTCGGATTCCGCCTGCACAAAACTGATGGGCGGAGGTTCCGTCGTTTTGACGTCCATTCTTCGCCAATATGCATCGCTCAAATGGGCATAGAAAAGTCGTCGGTCAATTCGGTCTGCGAGTTCGCAGTCGCGCTCAATACCGTCCTTCAATGCCTCGAAGGCGTCCTTGAAATCGGCAACAAGCTGTGGGGTGCTAACGAAAATCTGGCCACGGTCGACCTCCAAATGGTGCAAGGCGGCGTCTTCCGCTTTCGATAAAAACGCCGCAACGTTGATGGCGTTGTGAGCAAGGCTATTGCGAAGGTCCCAGATTCGATCCGCGTGTTCAATATATTTCGGCCCTAACCTGGGCAGGAAGTCTTTGAATCGAATTCCCGCGCCCGCAGTTCTCTGGGGATGAATGAGTCGCCCAAGCCCATCAATTGCGCCAAAGACGAGCAGGGCCGCAGCAAAGCAATGATCCCCAACCGTCCCGGTTTCCAGGGGCGCGTTCACGTGTTGCTGGAATGCGTCGAAGTATTCTGTCGTTTTGGGTCCCATACGAATGTAGCTTTAGAAAGTGTTAGGAACGTGTCAGGAGCCCATGTCGTCGACGACCACCAGCGTTCGCTCACTGGATCATGAGGTGCCCCTATAAGGAGCGAGGTAGCCAGTGTGGCCATTTGATAAGCGCCGCCGCGGCCGTTGTCCAGAGACAGGAAGGCGATTGCGAGGAGCAAGCAATGCCGCGAACCAGCCCATGACCTCGTGCGTCGTGTACCATAGAATACGTGTCAGGTACTAACGGAAGGGTCCTCCATGCACGATGATTTGTGGCAAGGCGTCGACTTTAAGGTCGCGGAGGCCGAGTTCTTTCTCGATCGGATGGGCAAGGTGCTCATTCCTCGGCACTTGACCGACCGGAATTGGCAAGCGGCGTACGGCCTGCCGACAGTCCACTGGCAGCCCGACTTTTACTTTTATCTCGACGCCTTTATCGCGGCGGCTCGTAGTATCGCCGACATCGTTCAAAAATGCTTCGGTTGGGATCCGCATTCAAAAAAAGAGTGGCCAGAGCCGCTAGACGACGACGAAAGGCGGCGACGCGACGCGTTCCAAGCAGAGTTCACCGCCCATTATGCGAAGGTCAACGGCCACGCGGTCAGCCGGGTTCGGACCGGCACGTTTCATTGGGGCGGGACGCCGAGTGTTCAAACCAAAGCCCGGGTATTCGGCGGAGGTGACTATACTGGCTCGCCAAAGCAGGCAATTCCGATTGCGGCGCCGCGCCAGTTTCCCCCAGGAACTGATGCCGCCTACCTTGCGCTCTTTGGCGCTCCGCAGCCGGTCGAGCCGTCGTGGCAAGACTTCACGCTTGAGATACCGCGTGATGACGGCACGAGGGAATCCAAGCCTCTGTTCGCAGCCTGTCGCGAGTATTTAGAGTCGGCTCGGCTGTTGGTGCGGGAGTCGCGGGAAATTGCGCAGCGCGTCCACGGCTCTTCCATGCTCACGGCGCCGCTGCCGCTTCCGCGGGACAAGCGCGCATAACGAGGCGGCTGAGACCAAGCGATGATTCTGCCATCGCACGTAGCCCGTCACGACTGACCGTATTTTCCGCCTGAAAATAGTTGAATCAATGGCCTAAATAGGCTATGGTGATCGCGCCTCGTGGTGTCGTCTCGATGGTCGTTTCTGACGATGGGGTGATTGGCAATGCTGACCCTGCTGAATGAGCCGCGGTTGTTGCCCGTGCCGGGCTTCGTGCTTGGCGATGGATGTTTTGTTTGCGGCCGCTCGGCGAAAGCCGAATTGATCGTGCCGCACGAAACCGTGTCGCGGCGGCATGCCGAGCTACAGGTGGCCGGCACCTGCGTGAAGGTGGTCGACCTCAACAGCCGCAACGGCACCTTCATCGACGGCCAGCGGATCGAGTCGGCCGAGCTTCGCCCCTCGCAGGTTCTCGCGCTGGGCGCGGTGTCGTTCGTGCTCGTGGAAGGCGAGCGATCGCTCGACGATTTGGAACCGTCGGGCGACCTGATGAGCACCAGGCGGACGGCGGCGCCGCAGCAGGCCGATACCGAATTTCTGCAACTTTCGGAAGCGCAAAGGCGCGTGCTCGACCTGGCGTTGGCGGGGCTGGTCGAGAAGCAGATCGCCCGACGGCTCAACATCAGCCGACACACCGCCCACAACCATCTGCGGAACATCTACCGCATTCTCGACGTACATTCCCGCGCGGAGTTGCTGGCGCAATTGCTGTCGAGGAAGAAGTGAAGAGCAGCGGCCCGGTCGGAGGAACGGCGCTGGCCTGCATCGCGCGCCTGCCCCCGTAGCCGTGCGCCTAACCAGCGCGCCCGACACTAACCCGAACCGCAAAGTTTTGATGTTGCGCTTTTGTCTGCCGCGGAGCGGCAAAGGAGTGTAGCCGCGGGTGCAAACCCGCGGAAAACGTGGCGAAAACCAGATCAAGCCGCGGAGCGGCGACGTAATGCCAACCGTCGTCCCTCCGCCGCCGCTCCGCGGCTTTGCCAACGCACGTCAAACCGTACCGCGGGCTTCACCCACGGCTACATTCCGAGCGCCGCTCCGCGGCGGAGATCAAAATGCGCAACGTCAAAAAGCGCAAGCGAGATAAGTCGTTCCCCCCGGACTCGCTTGCGCGTCGGGTTAGCGTAGGCAGGTGCGCATTGCGGGTTAGAGCGAGCGAACCGGCGATGGCGCGCGAACTTAGTGCTGGTGCAAGTGGCAGGTGCCGCCGTCACACTCGGCGACGCGGCCAAAACGATAACGGCGGTGGGCGATTTGCCGGTAGAGCCAGCTCCAGATGGGCAAAGAGCCGGGGATGTGCAAAATCGGCGCGAGCCACCACAACGTGGGAAGCCGGCAGGAAAGATGTCTGATGGCCGAAGCGCCTGGATGGCGTCGGCCGGAGCGGTCGACGACGTACATCTCTTTCATGAGCGCGTCGTGGCTTAGGTCAGGGTAGCGCTCGGCGACGCGCGCGTCGTGCAAGGAAAGATAAGAGAGCCTGCCGCCCCAGTCCCAGCCCGCCAGACGGCGTATTTGGGCCGTGCATATCCGGCAGTGGCCGTCAAAGATCACGACATCGGCGTTCGGCCGTTCTTCGGGCGAAGGCAAGTCGGACACGGCGGCGGTTTGAGTGGCAGTCATGCATCAACCTCGTGGTTCGCTCAGAGCCTATCCGAAAACCGGGCAGGCAGGCGGGACGCCTAGACCACGATGCCGGTTTTCGGAACGACTCTATAAACTAGTATAGCTCTCTTGCGAGGCCAGCACCTCGCCGGGAGGACCGCTGGCCACGATGCGACCTTGGTCGAGAACGATGGCCCACTCGGCGAGCCGCCGGACATCGTCGGCAACGTGGCTGACAAACAAGGTCGGAATTTGCCATTGTGCTAACACGCGCTCCAGATAAACCAGAATTCGCTGCTTGAGCGGTTGATCGAGCGCGGTCAAGGGCTCATCTAATAAAAGCACGTCCGGCCCACACAGGAGCGACCGCCCCAGCGCTACCCGCTGCCGCTCACCGCCGGAAAGGTTGCCGGGCGGCCGACTCAGCAGGTCGCCCAACTCGAGCACTTCGACCACGCGGGCGAAGTCGATGGCGCGTTTGGCCGCTCGGCGACGATGCAGGCCGTAGCGCAAATTGCTCTCGACCGACAGGTGCGGGAACAACAAGTGGTCTTGAAACACCATGCCGACGCGGCGGCGGTGCGGCGGCACGTTAACGCCGCCCCGCACGTCGAGCAGCTTCTGCCCGGCGAGCACGATGCGGCCCTGCTGGGGGCGCAGTGAACCGGCAATGGTCGAGAGCACGCTTGTCTTGCCGCTGCCAGAGGGGCCGAACAAACCTACGACCTGGTGCTCGGCGTCGAAGGCCACGTCGAGCTCAAAGCCGCTGGCGTACCGATGGCGGCAATTGAAGTTAAGCCAGCTCACGACGAAATTGCCTCCGCTCGAACCACTCGCTGGCCGCCAAAGCAAGACAAGCCAGCAGCACCGAAATGAGCACCAACCGCCAGCATCGCTCGACGCCGCCCGGCCGGTTCGTGAGACTGTAAATTGCCAACGGAATCGTACGGCGGCCTTCCATGCTTCCCAGCACCATGATCGTGGCCCCAAACTCGCCCAGGCTGCGGGCAAACGCCAGCACCGCACCGGCGGCGACTCCTTTGGCCGCCAAAGGCAGGCTGACCGAGAAGAACGCGTCGATCGGCCCGGCGCCCAGGCCACGTGCGGCAAATTCCAGCCGTGGGTCGACGCTTTGAAACGCCAGGCGGATGGTGCGGACCATGAGCGGAAAGCTGACGACGGCCGAAGCAATGGCCGCCGCCCACCAGGTAAAGAGC
>DASSFG010000719.1:0-3190 GCA_035694685.1 Pirellulales bacterium | reverse complement strand
TGGCACCCAGAACGGTATTGACGTTCGCTTACGCTCCGCTGCCCGGTGAGTTTTGTGGTGAGAGCTTGCTGGAAAAATGGCAAAGCGGATTCCCTAGTGCGTCTGTGGCACAACCAAGTGAATTATGCCTAGGTCCGTCACTCGCCGACTTCCACCATTGCCTTGATCACACCGGTCTCCGGCCGCGTGTAGGAGGGAAAAACCTCAATCAGCTCGTCAAAGCCCGTGCGGTGCGTGATCCAGGGACTCGTGTCGAGCCGCCCCGCCTCGATCAATTCAATGATCCGGGCAAAATCTTTCGAGAGCGCGTTGCGCGAGCAAAGCAACGTGCCTTCGGGGCGATGAAACGTCGGATGGCGGAATTGGACTTCGTCGGTGGTGATGCCGACGAACACCAACCGCCCGGCGTGCGTAATCAACCCGAACGCGTTCGACATCGACGTGCTGTTGCCGGTGGCGTCGATCACGACGTCCGGCAGGTGCGCGTCCGTCAGGTCGCGCAGCTCGCTTTCCAGCTTGTCGGACGCCAGAAGCGTGTGCGTCACTCCCATCACTCGGCGGCAGAAGTCGAGCCGGCCGTCGTTCACGTCGAGCATGATGATTTTGGCGCCCGTCAACCTGGCAAACTCCAGCGTAGCCAGGCCAATTGGCCCGGCCCCGATGATCAAGCACGATTCTTCGGCTTTCAGGCCCGAGCGGTCGACCGCGTGGCAACCAATGGCCAGCGTCTCGACCAAGGCAAGCTGCTCAAAGCTCAGCTTGCGCGAGATGTGCAGCTTGCGGGCCGGCACCAGGAACCTGGGGCGCAGGCCGCCGTCGCAGTGAACGCCCAGCGTCTGGTGTTTCTCGCAACAATTGGTGTGCCCGCGCTGGCAGGCATAACACTTTTGACAATTAATGTACGGCTCAACCGAACAACGGTCGCCGGGCTTGACGTTGGTCACGCCGGCCCCCACGTCGATGACTTCCACCCCAAGCTCGTGGCCGGGAATCCGCGGGTAGCTGAAGAACGGCATTTTCCCCAGGTAGCCGCCGATATCGGTGCCGCAGATGCCGACATTGTGCACGCGGACCAGCGCTTCGCCCGCCCCCGGCCGCTCGGGGCCGGCGATATCGAGGCGTTTGAATTGCTTGGGAGCTTCGAGAGAAATGGCTTTCATGGTTGACGTGCAGCAGGGCGGTTGGTGACGATCAGTGGATAGTGCAAGATACAAAAGACCAACGTTAAAAGTCAAAAGTCGTGGGGCGAAGGACCAGAGGTTACTACTTCCGACGGCCAGCCCGATCACGTATTTTATGTTTGAACTCGGCCGCCGTGGGCGGCCAGATGTCGCGTGAACAACCCTGCAACGTGCGAGAGAATTAGGGCATGGTGCGAGTCTCCGGTTCGCTCGTGCAATATCCTGCACGAGCGGCGGTGGTCTGGTACGCCGGGCTGATTGCCATCGGCGCGCTCGTGCTGCGATTGCCGCAGGCGGTCGTGCCCGGCACCAAGCCGCTCAGCACCATCGATGCCCTGTTTACGGCCACCAGCGCCAGTTGCGTCACGGGGCTGGCGGTGCGCTCGACGGGCCGCGAGCTCTCACGCCTCGGCCAGGCCGCCGTGCTGGTGCTCATTCAAGTAGGCGGCATCGGTATCATGACCATCACCACGTTTGTCGTGCTGCGCTTAGGCGGCCGCGAAAGCTTGCGCCATCGCGTGCTGCTTACTCAAACGCTGGGCAGCGCCGAGCGCGACTTGCGGATTATGATCTGGAAGATTCTGCGGCTGGTCGCCGTCTGCGAAGGCGCGGGCTGCCTGTTGCTGGCATTGCCGGCATTCAGCGACTCCGGCGGCGACTTGGCTGATGGGCTCTGGACAGCGTTGTTTCATTCGATCTCGGCGTTCTGCAATGCCGGGTTTGCTCTCCATGACTCGAGCTTGGCACCGCAGCGGGCGAATGTCCTCGTCAACTTAACGGTGATGGCCCTGATCGTCACGGGGGGTATTGGTTTTCCGGTCATTCGCGACGTCAGTGGCGCGCTGCGCGGAGGCAATTTGCGGCCCTGGGAATCGTTGAGCATGCACAGCAAAATGATGCTCATCGGCACGGCCAGTTTGTTGGCCGGCGGCGCCGCGCTGTTTCTGTTTCTGGAGTGGAACAACGTGCTGACGGACATGCCTCTGGGGGAAAAACTGCTGGTGGCCTGCTTCCAGTCGACGACCACGCGCACCGCCGGCTTCGAGACCGTGCCCATGGCGCATTTGACGAACGCCACGCTCTTCGGTTTCATGCTGTTGATGCTCATTGGCGGCGGCCCAGGTTCGACTGCCGGCGGTTTTAAGGTCAGCACATTCATGGTGCTCGTCTGCCATGCTTGGGCCAAGCTGCGCGGTCGGCGTGGCGTGAACTTTTTTCGCCGGTCGGTGGGCCAGGAGACACTCGACGCGGCCATGGCGGCCGCGCTGTTGTTCGCCACGGTGGCGGCCAGCGCGTTGGTGATCTTTCTGGTCATCGAGCAGGCCGATGCGCCGCACCACTCCCGCGCCGACGCCTTTCTCGACGCCGCGTTCGAGGTCTGCTCAGCCCTCGGTACCGTCGGGCTGAGCACGGGCATCACGCCCGGACTCAGCAGCGGTGCGAAAGCAGTGCTGATCGTGTTGATGTTTCTCGGGAGGCTGGGGCCGATTTCCGCTTTCGTGGCCCTGGCGCGCAGCGACCGCCGCGAGCGGATAGAATATGCCAAAGAAGACGTGCTGATCGGATGACATGAAAAACGGCAAGCGATTCATGGTTTTAGGTCTGGGTTCGTTTGGCACCGCGCTGTCCACGCGGCTGGCCAAGAATGGCTGCCGGGTGACCGGCGTCGACACCTGTGAAGCACGCGTTGAGGCCCTCAAAGACGTGCTTTACGAAGCGGTCGTGGGCGACGTGACGGACCGCCGCACGCTCGAAGAGCTGCTGGTGGCCCAGGCCAATGTGGTGTTCATCAGCCTGGGCGAGAAAATCGAAATGTCGCTGTTGGCGGCCTTGCACGCGCGCGAGGCGGGCGCCAAGCGCGTGGTGGTTAAGGGCGTAACCGACGAACACGCGCGCATTCTGAAGCACATGGGTGTCGAGCGTGTGGTCTTTCCCGAAGCCGAAATGGCCGAGCAGCTCGCTGACAGCATGACCTGGCCTAACGTGCTCGACGCGCTGGTGATCGACAC
>DASSFG010000718.1:0-5385 GCA_035694685.1 Pirellulales bacterium | reverse complement strand
GGCAACGGAGTGTAGCCGCGGGTGCAAACCCGCGGAAAATGTGGCAAAATCCAATGAAGCCGCGGAGCGGCGACGTAATGCCAACCGTCGTCCCTCCGCCGCCGCTCCGCGGCTTCCCCAAACGCGCGTCACACTGTACCGTGGGCTTCGCCCACGGCTACATTCCGAGCGCCGCTCCGCGGCGTAGATCGAAATGCGCAACATCAAAAGCTGCGCCCTGGGCTATGGAGTGACGCACCTTCGGTGCTACGAAAGTCGAACAAATCGCGAGCGAACCACGGATACATCGCGACCCCAGAAACCGACTCGTTCGCGCAGGCCACGGTGGGAAGTACGGTTCCGTCGCCTTCCAGATCCATGCGCTCGGCCGAGGCAAGCTCGGCCCGCGGCGGGACGAGCGACGTCGTCAGCCTTTCGCCCGTCAATCATCGCTCGCCGGGCACAAGACCCGGACCTGGCGGTACGCACGCGCTCGCTAACCACAATATCTTGTGGTCGTCCGGTAGCCAACCACTACAATTTGTGGTCACTAAATGCTTGACGCTAGAAGTGACGCGTGTATACTACCTCTTGTTCATGTGAACGGGCGTGGATGCGGCTAAGAAGATCATCGCCCGCCCCCGATCGCGTGAGCCACGTTCTAACACCAAGTCAGGCTGGCGCCTGCCGGTCGCGTTACACCGTCGAGTGACGCCCTTTTGAGATCTTAGTTCTTAGGTCTTAGGTCTTAGTTTCGCTGGCGCGTCAGCCTGCGTTCTTCCGACGCTGCACGCCTGCCGACGAAGAGGGACAACGGCCATTGCCCGTCCCGCTCCCGCGCCGCGACCGCCCAGTCCCAGCCACGTCGCTTCCTAAGCCCTAAGTCCTAAGTCCTAAGTCCTAAGTCCTAAGCCCTACCCCCCAACCCCTTCTATCTCAGGAGAATGATCATGCCAGGACAAGACCTTGTACAAGCGTCCGTCGACGCAACGTTGATCCCCGAGGCCGCACACAGATTTGCCCAGCGAGCGCTGCGCGAACACCAGCGGGCCGAAAAAGACGTCATCAAGGCCGTGGAGCATATCGTCAAGTCGGGCCAGGCCCTGCTCAAAGCGTACGATCTGTGCGAACACGGACAGTGGGTCGGCTTCTTTGAACTCCACTTCGGCGAGAAAACCACTCGCGACGACGGCACGCGTCCGCTGACGCTGCGAACCGCGCAGAAATATATGCAGCTTGCCCGCGATTGGTCGCGACTCATCGCGGAACACCCTCAAGGGTTTTCGTCGCAAAGGCAAGCCTTCAAAGCACTTGCGGCACTTGTACGGGGCGATGAGCCGACCAGGATCCGTGCCATTGGCGCCGCGCGCGGCGCCAATGCCACCAGCGCGCACGGCAAAGGCGCCGCGCGCGGCGCCAATGGCGGCGCGCAAAACCGCACCGGTCCCGTGTGGCGAGTGTCGGGGCCGTTCGTAAATGAGGCGTTAACGCTGGTCAGTTCCGCCGACTCGGAGCTGAGCAGGCTCGTGGACGACGGCTTTCCGGTCGAAGCCGCGGCCTTTAAGGTCCACGCGGCGCTCGAGCGGTTGCAGGCCATGCTCGGTCGACAACTTGACGAGGCCGATGCGCAGCAAGCCGCGAGCGAACGGCCGTTCGTCGTCGAGGAATCGCCGCTAGACGAGACCCCACTCACGCTCGAACTCGAAAGCGAGGACGACCATGACTGATAGCACAGGCACTTTGCTGGCGGCGAAAAGACTTAGAGGCGTCGATCCGCGCGGCGCAGCGCTAGGTGTGCGTCGCGCGGCAGGTGCCCGAGGGCGGGGTCGATGCGACATGCGCGTCGCATCGGGATCGCCGATGACGCGGATTAGGCGTAAGGCATCGGATGCGTGCAATCAAAGGCGCAGCGCGCTGCGCCTTTGAACGCACGCGCGCCGCATACCGGACTTATATCCGAGGGGCGATTGCCATTCACGATCGCGCCGGAGCCCCGTTTTTCCTTCGCTCTGAGGCAAAAGTCATCACTACCCGCGAGGCATTCCCCACATTCGTTGGCCGACAATGCTCCGAATCGGCGCGCTCGCATGCTGATGCCACGAAATGTCGCACCCGTCCACGATATTTCGTGGAGATGGAGGCTCGGGCGACGCAAGATTGTCGCCTCCGCGCGGGCCGTTGGCCCAGCGGTTAAACGATGCGAGGCGAGCTGAACGGCATCAGCCGCGTCAACGTTGTCCGCGCGGGCCGTTGGCCCAGCGGTTAAACGATGTCGCTCACACTAATTTGATGACGGTCTACAATGGAAAATGTCGGGCTAATAGCGCCGAACCAAGAGGGTGAGTAGAGGGGTGGTGGCCATGGTGGTGACGACGGCCATGATGACCATCATGGCAAAGAGCGTCGGGGAGATGACCCCGAGGTCGAGGCCGATGTTGAGCACGACGAGCTCCATCAGGCCGCGCGTGTTCATGAGGACGCCCAGCGCGGCGCTGTCGCGCCAAGATTGACCGGCCAGGCGCGCCGCCGTCAGCGTGCCGCCGAATTTGCCGATTGTGGCCACCAACAGCACGAGTCCGCAGATCAGCCAGGCATTGGTTCCGCTCACGAGATCGAGACGCGTGCGCATGCCCGTGAAGGCGAAGAAGGCCGGCAATAACAGCACCGTCACAAAATCTTCGAGCTTATAGGTCAGCTCCGTGGCGAGAGGGCTGTCGTGAGGAATGATTGCGCCCAGCACAAAGGCGCCGAAAATGGCATGAATGCCGATCCATTCGGTACACAATGCCGAAGCGAGCACGGCCACAAACACTAGGGCCATGACGCCCGGCGTCAATGGCCGGTCGTGGCGGCGCGAGAGCCGCTCGGCAATGGGTCGAACGACGAGGAACATGACCGCCAGGTAGGCCAGCGCCCCGGCGATGATCCAAAAGGCGCCGCCGACTTTGGCTTCCGCCACGCCGACGACCAGCGCCAACAAGCACCAGGCGGTGACGTCGTCGCTGGCGGCGCACCCCAGGGCAACCACGCCCAGTTCCGTCTTGGTCATGCCTCGGTCGCTCAAAATACGGGCCAGCACCGGGAAAGCGGTCACCGACATGGCGACGCCGATGAAGAGCGCAAAGCTCGTAAAGTCGGCGCCGCGGACCGCGAGCCGCGGATAAAGCCATAAGGCCAGCAAGGCGCCCAATAGAAACGGCGCCAGAATACTGGCGTGCGAAATCGCCACGGTCGCATGGGCACGACGCCGCAGCAGCCCGCCGTTCAGCTCCAGTCCGACCACGAACATGTAGAGGATCACGCCGAGCTGGGCCAAGACGTTCAGATAACCGGCGATGGCCGTGGGCAGAAGAAACTCCGTAGCCGCCGGCCAAAAGCGCCCCAGCAGTGAAGGGCCAAGCGCAATGCCGGCCAACACTTCGCCAATGACCGGCGGTTGCTGGAAACGCGCGAAGAGTTTGCTCAACAGCCTCCCCAGCGTGACCACGGCGATCAGTACCAGCAGGACGTGCGTCAGAGGGTTGACGTGCGGCGTGGGCGTGGCATGTCGAGGCGGCGCGTCGATCGATGCAACGGTGGCCGTCAGCGATTCGCCCGCTTGCGCAATCAGCAAAAAGGCCATGACCGCTGCCACGAGCATCAAGGCGTAGGCCAACGGCGCCATCCAGCGCTCGCGAATCAGGCGTATCGAGACGAGTTGCATTACAAACTCGAAGGCAACGACATGTGATGAGTGGCAAGTGACGAGTGAAAGAGAGCGAAGAACCGAGTCCAGCCCAACCGCTTGCACTTCATTTTCCGACACTCCATTGTCACTTGTCACTTGCTGCTCGTCACTTGGTCTGGCACATCGTGCTCCAGCCGGCCGGTAAACCGGCAACCGACGAGATACATTTCCTTGCCGTCGGCTTGGGTGGTGCTCTTGTGGGTGATGAGGGCAGTGAGGTAAGTCACGTTCGGGGCCAGGCCCAGGGCCACGACAATGCTTGCATGTTCCGGCGCTTTCGGCGTCAAGTAGGCGATGCCGCCGGGCGAGATGTCGTGGCAGCGCACCTGGCGGAACGAGTCTTTGTGCGGCAGCTTGCCGTCGACCAAAGGCGCTACCGCCTGGTAACTGGGGAAGGGCCGCCGCGGCTGGCGACGACGGTCGGAGACGTGGTCGCTTTTTCGCTCCAACTCGCGCTTGACGGCAGCCAGCAATTCGGCGCCCGCTTCCGTGCAGGTCGATTCCACCGGATGGCAGCGGGCACCGTCGAAATAGTAGGCCCGGTTGCGGCCGTTTTTCTTCGCCGCGTAGAGGGCCTCGTCGGCCCGGCGGATGACCGTCTCGGGACTGTCGCCCGTGCAAGCGTCGGCGACTCCAAGGCTGGCCGTTACCCGCAACGGCTTGCCCTGCGCTTCGAAGTGGCTGGCTTCCACGGCGGCCCGGACTTGCTGGGCGGTGGCCTTGCCTTCGTCGGGTTCGGCGTCGGCAATGATGATAGCGAACTCTTCGCCGCCATAACGTGCCACGAAGTCGCGCTGGGCGGCGATTTCGGCCAGTACTCCGCCGACGCCCTTCAGCACGTCGTCGCCGGCCTGGTGTCCGTGCAAGTCGTTGAATTTTTTGAAGTGGTCGATGTCGAGCAACACGAGGCTGAAGCCGGGACCACCATGTTCGAGTGCGGCGCACTGCCGCGCGATTTCTTCGTCGAAGGCCCGGCGATTAGGGATGCCTACCAATCCGTCGGTGCGGGCCTCGGTCATGTGGGCCTCGATCAGACGCCCATGCTCGTCCAGTTTTTCACGGGCACCCGACAGCTCTTGCTGCAGGCATTCATTGGCCTCCAGCAGTCGAGTCGCCGCGCTGAGAATCGTTTGTTCAAGCGGCGTCTTGCCCGTTGCGGCCAGCGCCGCCAGGTCTTCGCTGATCTTCTTGACGCGGCTGGAATGTTCGCCGACTCCGATGGCGGTGCTTTCGGTAAGTTGTTGGATGCGGCTCAGCAATTCGCGCACGCGCTCGGGTTCGAGCGAAGTCTTTTCTGGTGGGTCCTCGCTGGCAGGAAGACCATCTTCGGGGTCCGAGGGCGGTGCGGGAAGGGCCGCCAGTTGCCCGCGCTCCGCAGGCGCGGCCTGAGCGCGCAGGTACCAACCGGCCAAGGCACCGGCGGCGACGGACGCCATCGCGACCACTGCGAGCAAAAAGAGCAGTAGCGAGCCACTCATAGCGAACGGATTCTCTCGGACAAAAAACGAACGAGCGACGCAGCGCTACGTCCCCCAGAAGGATTTAGCCCACAGCGTGGCGTTGGGCAATGAAGCGTCTCAAGACCGCACCGCACACTGTCCCGACAACTGGAAGTAAGTCGGTGACCTAATGGGGTGGAAAAACGCCGCATCGTCCTCCCCGAACGAATTATACGGCAA
>DASSFG010000717.1:0-14689 GCA_035694685.1 Pirellulales bacterium | reverse complement strand
CGTTGCAGCGCCTTCTGCACGGTTACGTCGGCAAAGGCGCACACCGCGCCCACGATTTTGCCCGACGAGTCGTACACCGGAGCAGCACTGGTCAATAAGGTGACATGTTGACGTTGGGGGAGCAACAGCTCGATCTCTTCCTGGACGATTTCCTCGCCTCGCGCGGCGCGCAACAGCGGATGCTGTTCGATGCCGAGCGGTTCGTCGTGCTGAAACATGTAGCGCGAGAGCCGTTCGCCCAAGGGACCGTGCGGCGAGATGTTGTCGCTCTGGGCTACGTTCAACAAGGCGGCCGCCGCGGGATTGATGCGCACGTCGCGTCCCTCGGGATCGTCGGTGATTGCCATGCCGAAGGGCACGGTGCGAAAGGCGGCTTCGAACCGCCGCCGCTCGCGGCGGATTTCATCGACCAGCTCGGCCCCTTGCAGGCTGACCGAGGCCTGCGCGGCCAGCGATTCGATCATCGAGATCTCGGCTTGCTCCCAGATGCGCGGCTGCGTCGACAGGACTTCGATCGTACCAATGCACCGGCCACGCACGAGCAAGGGCGCCGCCAAGACCGAGCGAAACGCGCCGCCCTCGGGTGCGTCGGGCAAGCGCAGCTCCGGGCGTTGTTGTACGTCTTCGACGTAGGCCGTTTGCCCGACCGACATCACGAGCCCCGAAAACGTCTGCTGCAAGGGCAAGGACGACGGCCGCGGACCGTCGGGACCGAAACCGTGATGGCAGATCACGCTCAGTTCGTCGGCGACGCGTTCGAAGATCAGGGCCGGCCGGCCTTCGGAAAGCAATGCCAGCGACTCGCAAATCTTGTCGAGCATCTCTTCGCGGCTCAGTTCGGCCGTCAGCGAGCGCGAAAGCTCGAGCAGTTGTTCCAGACGTTTTTCCCAGCCTGCCAGCTCCTCGTTGGAAATCCGCAGCTCTTCGCTTTGCCGCTCCAACTCTTCCGACTGCGATTGCAGCTCTTCGTTCTGGCGGACGATCTCTTCTTCGCGTTGCGAAATCTGCTCGTTCAGCGCTTGCAATTCGGCGTACTGCTTGCGGAGCGACTCGCGGCGCCGGTCGGCAAGCTGGACGCTGGCCATTTGCAGTTGGACCAGGGCCGCCGCGACAACCACTCCTGCGCCGGCCAACAAGCGATGGACGCCGGCCGCCCAGGCGGCCTCGGGCGGAGCGGCCGCCCGCCCCCACTGCCAGACGGCAGCATTTGCCACGACCGCTGCCAGGGTAAATACCCACAGCAGGCGCCGGTCTCTTGACCAAATAAGCGCGACAATCGGCACGACGTAAAACGTGACAAATTGCACGTTCTTCGGCGCCAAGGCGTCGATCACTGCCACCGCCAGGAAGCTGACACAGGCCGCGACCAGCGAGAAACGCTGTTCGCGCAGTTGCTGCTCCGGCGTCCAGGCGGAGGGTTGTGTCATCGCCACAACCTTTGGTAGATGCAAGGAGCAATCGGCTCCAGGCGTTTGGCCCCGCTGGGCCGCTCGGCCTTGCCCAAAACCAGCACTCCCCCGGGCCGCAAAGCGCTTTCGAGTTGCCGCCACAACCGGTCGGTGACTTCGTACCGCAAGTAAATGGCCGTATTACGAAACAGGATCATGTCCCACAGGCCCGGTTCGAGTGTGTCCAGCAAGTTCGCCTGCCGCCAGCGCAACATTTGCCGAAGCGGCGATTTCACCTGCCACGCGCCGGCGGCCTCGTCGAAGAACCGCGATCGCAATTCGGCGGAAAGTGGTTTGAGCGCCGTCGATTCAAACCGGCCGGCCCTGGCCAATTCGAGGGCGCTCGACCGGCAATCGGTGCCCAGTAAGTAGCTCTTTTCGAACCAGCCGCGCATCTCCAGCAACATGGCCAGCGAGTAAAGCTCGGCGCCGTCGGAACAGCCGGCGCTCCAGGCATAAACGGCGCCACGATTGGCGATGAGCTGCGGCAAGACGCCGGCCGCCAGGTGCTCGAACACCTGCGGATCGCGAAAAAACGAGGTGACGCCGATCAGCATGGAGTTGAGGGCATCGTCGAGCCGCGAAGGATCGCGCTCGATCAGCCGGCGCGCTTCCTCCGGCGACTTCACCCGCAACGCACGCAGACAGGAACCGAGCCGGCGCTCGAGTGTCTCAGGCCGGTACATCCGCCAATCAAGGCCCGCCCGAGAAAACAGCCATTCGATGAATTCGGCCATCTGGCCGGGGAGCGGGCAATGATCATCATCGGGCCGGCGGAGAAACGACGCCGGTTCGCAACCGCGAGCAGGTAAGCGGCCGGCGACGGAACGGGCAAAAACGACATGCGCAAAACGATTGGAAACAGGCATACGCGGACCAAGCCAAACGACATCCGAAGGATTGCCTGCCATCGTTTGCTCGCACACCCCGGCGCCCTCTCGACGCCTGAACGACTGGTCCGAACTTTCGGACAAACCTGGAAACGCTCACAGGACGCGAAATCAGCGGTGCAACGAAGCAACCAACGGCGGCAGATAGGCAGCCATTGCCAAGGTGCGACCGCAGAGACACGCATGACCGCGAAGAACGCCAGGCGACTTCCGTCACGTCTCCGTCAACCACGCATATATATAGATAGCCGAGCGAGCGGTTGCAAGCAGCGCGGCCAAACCGGGGTGGCGCAAGGAAAAAATCGGCGCAAGAAAAAACCAGCGTAACAAAAAAACCCTGTCGCAGGCGGGGCAGGTACCTGGACAGGGCTTGTTCGGGTTTCCCCGACGCCTTCATTCTGACTTATGCAACGGCCGTGTCAAGCACCTTTCCCAAAAAATTTCCCTTCGCAAAACGGCCAGGCCGCTCGCCGTCTAATAGGCGTGCATGAACCCCCTCGGCAGATCGAGCGATCGTTTAACCGCAGGCGGGTACCCTCTGGGTGCGGCCCGCGGGGGCAAAACTCGCGCAGGCCGTTGGCCTTGCGGTTAAACGACCATTTCTTCACCGAAAATCTCGGCCACCGTGGGCAGATCGAGCGATCGTTTAACCGCAGGCGGGTACCCTCTGGGTGCGGCCCGCGCGGGGCAAAACTCGCGCGGGCCGTTGGCCCTGCGGTTAAACGACCATTCGGTCCTTTGTCCGTGGTACCGTTGTCATAATGGCCTACGTCGGATCCAACCGCACTCTGCCGCGCGCGGCTTCGCACAGTCAGAGCAGGCCAAAACCTTTCTAGCGACTCACGACCACGAGTACGCCGGCGAGCGTCGAATCGCTGACGCCCGGCGGAGCGACCGACAACACGTAGTCGGCAAAGGAGAGATTGTAAGCCGTCTGAATGTCGAGAAACGCCAACGTCTCGTCGGAGAGGTAACGGACGCTCGTCACGGCTTCGTCGAGCGGCCGCTGGCCTGCTTCGAAGCCGAGCACCGCCTCGACATGGGCGGCGTCGGCCGTCACGACGGCGTCGGCGTGTTTCTGCAGGACGTCGTGCTCCAGAGGCAGGGCGACCGTCAGCCGCTGCACGAGGGAGTTCTGGAGCACGTTTGCCGGCTGAGCATCGACCTTGAGCCGATAACCGCCGGCGTGCGGCGGCGTAGTCGGCACGGGCCAGGGGCCTTCCAACGGCCGTCGCATGAGCTGTGCCAAGGCAAACTGGGCGTTGAGCAGTCCCACGGTGCATTCCTCGGCGGCCGCTTGGGCCGCAAGTTGGCTGGTGCGGAGGTGCAACATCGCCTCGGCGCCGCCCGGCTGCGCTCGCATGCCCAGTGCCGCCGACTCGAGTGCTCGCAATAGCTCGATTTCGCTCTTGCTTACCTGGCAGGCGGCCAGCCGCTCGCAGGCCCGCCAATAGGCTTGAATCACCGATCGCCGATCGAGGCCAACGGAAGCGGTGAAGGCGTCGATCAACGTGGTTGCCATGCCGCGAGATTCACCGCCGAGTGATTCGCTGCCTGCCTGCGTCCAGTGCAACGTGGCCGACAGCTCTTGCGCACGCTTTACGGGCGAAAGATCGCGCAGCGCCGTATACAGCCCCTGGTCGGCGGCGTTTTCCGTTGGCGCAGCAGACGGCTCTTCTGCGGGCGGCTTGGCTGCCAGATGCCGTTGTCCCGCCAATGAGTGACTGCTGGTCGCGCTCGGCGGAACGCTTTTGATGCGGCGCGGCGCGTCGCCGCTTTGGTTTGTAGAAGCCCCTTTGCGCCGGGGTGCCCGGCGAGGTGGATTCGCGCTCGGCGGCGAAGACGTTTCTCCGCCGTCGGCGGCCGGCAAGTTGGCTGCCGGCCGGGTGGGCGCCAACGTCGGCTGGCCGGCGGGTGCGAACAAGGGAGCGTTGAAGCCGGCCTGGTTGATGCCACCGCGCCCCAGACTGGCCTGCTTCGGATCGGCGGGCTGCGCGCGCTGCGCCGTCGGCGGGGGACCGATCAAAATGCTTACCAATTGCGCGCTGGTCAGCCCCGCCGGCACGACGCTGAGCGCGTAATCGGCAATGTCGAGATTGTAGTCGCGCACGGCCGCCACGAAGGCCCGTCGTTGTCGGGTAAGCTCACCAATGCCGTCGACCGTGGCCGCCAGGTCGAGCTGTCCGGCATGGTAGGCTTCCACGCCCGCCTCGGCGCAGTCTGCCGCCGAGACCGCCGCCGAGGCCCGCAACTCGATCGCACGTTGCAACAGCGGCAGCGTGCGGTCGATCAAGTGGGCCCGCGGCGGAGCGACGCGCACGTATTTCTCCTGAAAGTAAGTGCGATATGCGCCCGCGTGCGGCAAGTCGCCGGCCAGCGGCAACGGCTCGCTCGCGGGCAGCCGCATCTGATCGGCCAGCGCATGCTGCTGGTTGATGACCGCCAGCTCGGCTTCGCGCAGCCGCGCTTCGGCGGCCGCCAGGCGAGCTTCGAGCAGCGAGTCGCTGGCGTGTTTGCCCGAGGGATCGGCGGGCGGCAACAGTTGCTGCAACCGCAAGGCTTCGTCGGCCGCAATCCGATACTCGAACTCAGCGGCCGACAGTTTCCAATAAGCGGGAATGACCACGGCCTGTTGCGGGCGGTCGTAGATGCGCGAGAGCAGATCGGCGAGCGAGATGCGTTTCCCGTCGAGCGAAGTGTCCGCCTGGGCCAGCCATTGCAAGAGTGAATCGGGCGTGTCGGCCTTCGTCGTCAGGTTGCGGGTGGGCGCCAGCACATCGGCGGTTGCGTTGGCATCCGCGGGCGGGGCGCTTTCGGTGGCCTTCTGGGGCGCCGCGGCGGGCGGGTCGCTTTTGGCGGCCTTCTGAGGCGCCGTGACGGGCGGGTCGCTTTCGATGGTCGGGTTCTCGTCGGCCGATTCGATGTCGCTATCGACGTCGGTTGCCGGGGCGGCGTCGCGGGGGGTTGCGTCGCGCAGGTCTGGCACGCGAGGTTGCACCTGACCGCAGAGGGCCAGCAGCAGATAGAGTGAGCCTAAGTTCATCCTTGAACGCTCCCGAAAGGTATTGCTTGCCCTCGTGCCCCGTAACGTAGAATATCTCTGAGCGTAACCTGACGCGCCGGCGGCTTTGCGTCAACCCGGATCTGCCGGAAACGGCGGGTGCAAAACAGCTTTGCGGCCGACGGAGCCAAACTGGAGGATGGCCTTCCTAGGCCGTCACCGGTCCTGGAGACGGGCTAGGAAGCCCATCCTCCACGACATTGCCGCCATCTGCCAACTTGCTCCTGCACGTAAAACGAACAACGGAACACCAAGTTTGAGGCTTTCAGGATGATTTTTACCCAGTTCTCCCGTGGGCGAGATTGGCTGTCGTGGGCCGTGCTGGCCGGTTTGCTGGCGATTTGCGGCACCGCCATGCGCGACGTGGCCATGCGGCCGGTGCGGACCGTCGATCGGCTCGGTCATGCTGACCTTCTCGACTGGCTCTCGGGGCGCGATCTGCGCGGGGAATTCACGACCACCAAACTGCGTTTGGCCAGACGGCTGGCGGAGGACTTGCGTCAAGGCTACGACTGGCAACAGGATCTGGCGGCGCTCGACCGCCCGAGGCGCGAGCTCTGTGCCGCTAACGCGCGCGAGCTGGTGCGGGTCTGGCTGCTGGAGCGGGCCGAGCGGTATGCGGCGCTCACGGAGCCCGACCGCACGGCGTTTGTCGACGAGCAGCTCGACGACGTGCTCTACTGGCCGGTCTGGCAGCGTCGCGGCAGCCGTGACCTGGCGGGTCTGATGCCGCGCAATCCGGCGCTCGCCGTCGAGCAGCTCGACGCCTGGACCGGCGAGCTTCAAGAGCACGACCGCCAGCGCATTCATCAATTCACCGGCGCTCTCTATCTCCGCTGGCTTCAGCGCGGAATTCAGTTTCTGCCAAGCGGAGTATGACCCTCTCCGAGCCGCCGCAGGCGTCGACCATGCGTTATCGTATGGACCGTTGACTCAAGTCCAATTTGCAATTTGCAATTTGCAATTTGCAATTCTGAGCTTCGAGTTGTCCACGCATCTGCGGCGGCCAAATGCAAAACTTCTACCGCGCCGCCGCCTTCACCAGGTCTTCAATCGTGCGGTCCAGCTCCTCCGTTTCCGGATCAATGGCCCGGATGACGCCCTCGGTGTCAATCACAAACACGCGCGGCCAATGAGGCACGTCGTAGTCCGTTTCAATCGGGCCGCGAGTTTCCTCTCCGTCCCACCAGCAGCGCCAACTCATTTGTTGCTGTTCCATCGTCGCCTTCGCCACTTCACGGGTATCGCCGCAGTTCACACCCAGCAGCACGAACGGTTGGTCGCGGTAGCGCTCGGCTAGTTCGCGCTCGTGCGGGACCATTCTCATGCACGGGCCGCACCACGAGCCCCAGAAGACGAGCAAGACGACCTTGCCGCGGTAGTCGGCCAACGCCATCGGCCGTCCGTCAAGCGCGGGGGCTGCGATGGGCGGCGCGGGCCGGCCCACTTTCAGATCCGGCAGGTTTTTCAGGCGCCTCAGCTCGTGACGGGCCTTTTCGCCCAGCGTCGTCTGGCCGTCGGGCGTCGGGGTATCGGCAAAATCGTCCATCGTTTGCCGATAGTAGCGGCTTGCCTGAGCCAGCAGGGCGGTCCTTTCCGCGTCGGGCAACTCACGGCCATAAGGGAATGCCTGACCGCGGTAATAATCGCCCAGGGCAAAGACGGCCTGTCCGCGCACCGCGTGCTCGGGATGTTTTTCTGCGGCGGCCTTTAAAATCCGAGCGGCCCATTCCTCGCCGCCGCGGTGCCGCAGTGCAAAACAAAGCCGCCCCATGTCGGGATCGGTTAGGTGATGATCCAACAAGATTTCCGTCAGTGAATCGTCGAGCGGCCAGTGCATTTCGCCCACGAGCAGCAGCAAGCCGTCGAAGGCCCCGGGGTCGCGTGCGTGCTCGGAAATAAGATACTCCAAATCCTCGGCCCGCTCCCGCTTGTCGGCGAAGTAACGATTGTTCGCCTCTTGGTTTTTCTGCACGTCGTCATGCGCCGCCTGCAACTCCGCCCTGAATTGAGCCTCGCGCTGGACGTGCTGCTCGGCAATCTTCGCAATCCGCTCGGCGACTTCCGGATTGGGCTTCAGTGGCCTGGGGGTGGGCGCCTGAGGCGTTTGCTTTTTAGCAGCTTGCTGGGCTTCCTCCGCGTTTCGATAAATCGTGAAGTTGAGATCTTCGACGGCAGGCTGGCCTGCGGCGATTTCCAGCCGCTTGATGATCGACGGGTTCGGATAGACAAAACCGTCGGGCAACGCATTGAAGTGCAGCCGAGCGCGGCCAGGTGGCAGTAACAGTCGATAGTTCCCCTCTCGATCGGTCATGTCGTCGGCCAGCCCCGGCCCGTCTTGCGTATCGGCCAGCGCCGAGATGGCCGCGCCTTCCACGGATTTCCCCTCGGGATCGACGACGCGCCCCGTCACTGCGACCCCCGTCTGCATCCGAATGGTGACGTCTTCGGTTTGGCCCGCGGCAACCGATAATCTCTCCCTTGGCCTGGCCGTCGCCCGATTATGCCCACGAGTCGTCCCGGGACGCGAGCATACGCCCAGCGGTCAAAATGACCGCGGCCGTCTTGCACGACCGCCCGTGGGCACTTCGCCCGGCCCTGTTCGTCTGAAGTGTAGGGCCCGAACTGCTTGTAACGCGAAGGTTCTCCGGCGACGTTTTGAAAGAGATAAACCTCAGCGCCAGCGACGGGCTTTCCGTCGCTATCGACGCACAGCACGCCGACACCTTCGCCCGGTGTTGGGTCGTTCGGTTCTTCCGTATCAACGACCGGAGTGGCGTCGGTTGGTGAAGCCTTTGCCGCGGGTTCTTGTGCCGAAGCGAGACGAACTGTGCCGAAGAGAAAAAGCAGTGTCATTAACCGCAAGGCATTGCCGGCGGTGGCAGGTTTTGAAGCGAACCTAACGTGATGTTGGATGTTCATTTTTCCCTCCGGCCGTCACTGTAACCTCAAGGGTAGTGTCCTAGCAGATGCGTTGCAGGCCAGATTGCCGAAGCGCGGGCCTGGATTGGCCCCAACGGACCCGCCTTCGGTATGATGGAGGCGTGGCCAGACGGTTTCAATTCTCGATAAGGTTCGCGCTCGTGGCGACAGCTGCCGTTGCCGCAGTGATCGCTGCTATCAGGGTCGCACCCTCACGTCAATCATCATTAGCGCTCGGATGCTTGAGCTTGCTATTTTCCACAGCCGCGAAGCGTCGTCGTTACCGACAGGCGCTCCTGGTCATCGATCGAGTATCCGAATCAACGCGCACTCCGGCGGCTGGCCGGGTTGCGCCAGTTCGACGCGGTCGCCTTTCTTGTCAAAAATGATGTTCCAATCTTCGCGGCTGACGTGCAATGCCTCGCGGACGCGCGTGAGGCGCCAGATCGACCAATCGTCGCACCAGTCGACGCTCCAATATTTCACATGAAGCTGCCCGCCGCTGATCGACCATTGACCGACGAATTCGCCGTTGTGGCTGTAGAATCTTCGGTCCGCGGCGAACGACATTCCCGTCAACTTTTCCTTCCCTGGCAGCCCGATGTGCTTCCAATCGCCCAACAAACGTCTTTCTGTGGCCGTAAGCGGCACCGGCGGCTGCAAGACAATGCTCGCGACCGCGATCATTAGCAGGAGGCCAACACAGGCCGCGGCCGCGGTGATTTTCGTTCGTTTGCTGTTGTCCATACCTTGTTAATGATATAGCCAGTCGGCGATACCACGTGGCAGGTTGAACCCCGCCCAAAACGGCATACAATGAAAGGCTACCGCTTTCCCCGCCTTTCGTCCAATTGCCTTGGATGCCCGCCTATGGCCGCTGACCGCGACTCAACCGGATCACCTCGCTTCATTCCTCGCGAAGTGGAACTGCACGCCGAGCAGGCCCGCGTGCAAACCCGCCGGCATTTTTTGAAAGATTGCCAGCTTGGCATGGGCGCACTGGCGCTATCGTCGCTGTTGGGCGGCGAGAGTCCCGCCGCCGTGACCGGCGTGGTGAACCCACTCGCCCCGCGCGCGCCCCACTTCACGCCCAAAGCGAAGCAGGTCATCTATCTGCATCTGACCGGCTCGCCGCCGCACCTCGACCTGTATGACTATAAGCCGGAGCTGGTCAAACACGACGGCGAGCCCTGCCCCGAGTCGACCATCAAAGGCAAACGGTTTGCGTTCACCTCCGGCACGCCCAAGCTGCTGGGCACGCCGCGGACGTTCAGCCAGGTCGGAGAAGGCGGCGTCTGGCTGTCCGACGCTGTGCCCCAACTGCACTCGGTCGCCGATGAAATGTGCGTCGTCAAGTCGATGACCACCGATCAGTTCAACCACGCTCCAGCGGAGTTGCTGCTCTATACGGGCTCGCCCCGCTCGGGCCGCCCGTCGATGGGCTCGTGGGTGACGTACGGCCTGGGCTCGGAGAATGAAAACCTGCCCGGCTTCGTCGTGCTCATCTCCAGCGGCGTGCAACCCAACGGAGGCAAGAACTCGTTTGGCAGCGGCTTTCTGCCCTCGGTGTTTCAGGGCGTGCAGTGCCGCTCAAAGGGCGACCCGGTGCTTTACGCTTCCGATCCAGCGGGCATGGACCGCAGCGTGCGGCGTGAAACGCTCGACGCTTTGCGCGACTTGAACGAGATGCAGGCCCGCGAGATGGGCCACCCCGAAACGCTCACGCGCATCGCTCAATACGAGCTGGCGTTCCGCATGCAGACGGCCGTGCCGGAGGTGATGGACATCACGCGCGAGACGCAAGATACGCTCGACGCCTACGGCGCTCAGCCCGGCGGCGCCAGCTTTGCCAACAACTGCCTGCTGGCGCGGCGGCTGGTTGAGCAGGGCGTGCGTTACGTGCAGCTCTTCGACTGGGGCTGGGATTTTCACGGCACCGGCGGCGACTCCGACCTCAAAGACGGCCTGACCAAGAAATGCGCCAGCATGGACAAACCGGTGGCGGCGCTGATCAAAGACCTGAAGCAGCGCGGCATGCTCGACGAGACGTTGATCATTTGCGGCGGCGAGTTTGGCCGCACGCCCTTCCGCGAAGGCCGCACGGCCGCCAGCGCGCTATTGGGCCGCGACCACTACCCCGACGTATTTACCATGTGGCTGGCCGGCGGCGGCGTGAAGGGCGGTTACACGCACGGCGACTCCGACGAGCTGGGCTTCTCGGTGGCGCGCGACAAAGTTCACGTTCACGATCTGCAGGCCACGATCCTCCACCTGTTGGGCTTTGACCACACGCGGCTCGTCTATCGCTTCCAAGGCCGCGATTATCGTCTCACCGACGTTCACGGCGAAGTGGTCAAGCCGCTGCTGGCGTGAGGCGAAGTTGCCGTAGGGTGGGACGAGCGAAGCGAGCCCCACCATAAAGATCTCTCACGGTGGGACTCGCTTCGCTCGTCCCACCCTACGTGAACGCCAGCACGCCATCATTCGAAGGCTGGCGATGTACTAGTAGAACGCTCGGAGATTCAAATGACGACAGATGCTCGACAATTGCGGACGTTTTACGTAAGGCTTCTCTTTGCTTTCGCGTTGTCATTGTCCGGCGCGATGGCAGCTCGTGCGGCCGACGAAGCCGCGAAGCCCTCCGCCGCTGACGTACCTAAGGGCCAGCGAGTCTATTCCATCGGGCATAGCTTTCATGTCTTCATGCCGGGCTACCTGGCGCAAATCGCAAAGTCGGCGGGCATCAGTGACCATCAGCAAGTCGGCCTTTCTTCGATCGGCGGTTCGTACGTCCATCAGCATTGGGACGCGGCCGACGACAAGTTCAAGTCGAAGGCCACGCTGGAATCGGGCAATCTCGACGTGCTGACGATCGCCCCGCTGTTCTTGCCCGACGAGGGAATTGAAAACTTCGTGCGACTGGCCTCGGAAAAGAGCCCGCAGATTCGCGTGCTGGTGCAGGAGTTCTGGTTGCCGTTCGACGTCAACGTCAACTTCCGCAACGGCAAGCCGGCGGCGCCGAATCGCGACGAGTTCGACGCCGAGAAGCTTCAATCGGAGCACGACAAGTACTTCCACGACATCGATGCGGAAGTCGTGCGGCTGAACGAGAAATACGGCGGCAAGCCGGCGGTGTTCGTGGCGCCGGTCGGTCAGGCGGTGCTGGCGCTGCGCAAAAAGATTGCCGCCGGCGAAGCGCCCGGCCTGACAAAGCAAACCGACTTATTTACCGACCCGATCGGCCACGCCAAGCCGCCGTTGGCCGTGCTCGTCGCCTATTGCTATTTTGCCCAGATCTACGATCGCAGTCCTGTCGGTCTGCCGGTTCCGCCGGCCCTGAAAATCGAAGCCGATGCGGAGACAACCGCCAAGCTCAACAAACTGCTCCAAGAGATCGCCTGGACCGCCGTCACCGAGCATCCCCTCAGCGGTGTCAAGGCGAGTGAGAAGATCGCGGATTGAACAACGTCTCAGTGATGTTGCAAAGTACCGGGAGGCTCACGACTCCCGCTCGCCGGTGGCGAGCGGCACACGTCAGTGTGCCGGCAGCTCCTGCGCTTCTTGACGGCTTGAGCTACGCTCGGCTTTCAATCAATAATTAACCCGCATTGCGCGCCTGCCCACACTAACCCGAAGCGCAAGCGAGGACCGGGACGCGACTTACCCCGCTTGCGCTTTTTGGTGTTGCGCTTTTTGCTGCCGCGGAGCGGCAACGGAGTGTAGCCGCGGGTGCAAACCCGCGGAAAATGTGGCAAAATCCAATGAAGCCGCGGAGCGGCGACGTAATGCCAACCGTCGTCCGCCGCCGCTCCGCGGCTTCCCCAAACGCGCGTCACACTGTACCGCGGGCTTCGCCCACGGCTACATTCCGAGCGCCGCTCCGCGGCGTAGATTGAAATGCGCAACATCAAAACTTGCGCTTCGGGTTAAAGTCGGGCGCGCTGTCGCGCGCCTACGGGGGCAGGTGCGCAATGCCGGTTAAATTACCGGGAGGCTCACGCCTCCCGCTCGCCACAGGCGAGGGGCGGACTCAGCGTGCCGGTGGTGCGCCGTCAGTCCGCAGAAAAGCGAACAGGTCGCAGATTTCCTGCGTGGTCAGCGTGTCGAGCAGGCGTTCCGGCATAAGCGAAGTGGCGGCCGGCTCGAGCGTTTCAATCCCGTTCCGTGCCAGCGTCGTGCGGACGTTCTTTGCGTCGAGCAGCGTGACGCTGTCGGGGCCGGAGTCGGCCATCAAACCGACCAGCACTCGGCCGTCTACGGTTTGGGCCGAATAGGCGACGAACTCGGGACGTATCACGGCGCTGGGGTCAATGACGTTCGGCAACAACACCGCCAGGTTCTTGCGGTCGGCGGTCGTCAAATCCGGGCCGATCTTGTTCCCTTCGCCAAAAAGTTGATGGCAAACGCAGCAATGCTTCAGCACCAGCGCCTTGCCGGCGGAGGCGTCGCCCTTGCCTTTGGCCAGCATGGTTTGGACGGCGTTGATCTTGCCCTGTTTTTCGCGGGTCGTCGAGGGCGTTACCTTGCCCCACAGTGATTCGATCTGCCGGTTCAGTTCGGGCTGTTCATGAACGAGCATCTGCCGCACCTGGGCGATGTCGACCTCGCTGGCCGCGATCTTCCCGGCTTTGACGGCGTCGATGAGCGTCTGCGCCCAAGCGCCGCGACTGACCATCAAGCCACGGGCCTGCGCTTTCAGCTCGGGCGTCATCTCGGGATAACAGGCGACCAGCGATTCGGCGATCTTCCCGTCGTCGTAGGCTTGCAAGGCCGACATCGCGGCGGAACGCACCTGCGACGGCTCGTCTTTCGACAAGCACGGAAGCAGGCGGTCCACGCATTCGGGATGCTGCGCGGCGCCGAGTGCCGCAATCAGCGCGGCGCGGTCTTCGGCCGATGCCGATCGGTCAGAGACGAGCTGCAAAGACTTGCGCAGGGCCTCGACGATTTGTAGTCGGAGGGCCAGCCGCAATACCGCGGGAGCGGGCGTCGGCTGGGAAAGCAAAGATTCGACCAACCTGGTCAGTTGCGCCGGCGGAGTATCCAGCCGCGCTCCGGCCAACTGCACATCGATCGCCGCAATCAGGTGATTTCGCTGGGCGATGTCCGGCGCGGCGTTGAGCAAGGCAACGCAGGATTCCCAGCCCGCCTCCGAGCGCTCGCCGGCGTAACGCCGCACCAACCGCTCGACGATCACGTCGCGCACCAGCGAGTGCTGCCACGCCGATGATTTGGCAAACAATTCGGCTACGTCCCGGCGATCCGAGACGGCTTTGTCTTCTACGGCCCACCACAAGAGCAAAGGAATGTGGGCGTCGCGGGCGTCCTCGTCTCGCCGCAGCATTTTTTCAATCAACGGCAACGCCTGATAGCCAGGCAATCGCTTGGCCGTGCAGGCAAGTTGGCTGCGCACGGTCGGATCGGCTTCCCTCTCGGCAAGTTCGAGAAACGTTCGCAAGACCGCCGCGGAAACCCGCTTTTCGTCGCCGAGCAGGCGAATGGTCCAGGCACGAACGGCCGGCGAACGGTGCGAAAGCAATTCGACTGCCAGTTCGTTATTGAACCCGCCCGAGACGTACGTCGCCCAAAGCGCCTCCAAGGCCAGATGATCGTCGTCGCCGAAAAGAAGAGGAAGCAACGACTTGATGACCGAGCGGTCCCGCCGCTCGCCGAGAACGCGCCGGGCCTCGCGCGAGTACCAGGCGTTGCGGTGGCCCAACAGTTTAATAAGTTCATTGCTTGTTTGCTCTTCCAGCGCGAGCTTTTCCATCGGACGCGGGTTCGTCCCATTGGGCACAAACCGCCAGATGCGGCCGTCTTCGCGGCTGGGCGGGTACCATTGGCTGCGGTCCTGCGGATTCGTGTGGCTGATGTTGATGTCGCACCAGTCGGCGGCGTAAAGAGCGCCGTCAGGACCGACCAGGCAATCAAC
The DNA here is from genome assembly GCA_035694685.1 of Pirellulales bacterium. Lineage (GTDB taxonomy): Bacteria > Planctomycetota > Planctomycetia > Pirellulales > JAICIG01 > DASSFG01. The sequence continues at coordinate 436 of DASSFG010000717.1, read as the reverse complement.
CGGCCGAAACCAGATGTCGCTGCTGACGGCAAAATCCTCTTGATAGTGCGACTCGAAGGTCGAACCGGCGGGTACGAGCTGCGAAACGCGCATGGCGTTTGCTCGCAGGTTGGGATAAATGCACACGTCGTTGAATCGCTCGGGCAGCAAGCCGCCCTGGTAGATCACGCAACCGCCGGTGAGCGCGGTGCCCAGAAAGCCGACGTGCTTGACCGGATTGAAATAGCCGAAAGCGAACGGATTGTGCAGCGGCCCGTGCTTGCCAAAACCTTTGATGTAATACGCGCCTTGCACGTGGTGGCAGAGCGGCTCGTTGGTGTTGCCGCCGGCGAAGAGTTGGCCGTTGCGATCGAAGTCGATGCCCCAGGTATTGCCGCCGCCTTCCGCAAAGAGTTCGAACCGCTTCGTCGTGACGTGATAACGCCAGATGCCTTGT
>DASSFG010000716.1:0-4541 GCA_035694685.1 Pirellulales bacterium | reverse complement strand
GGGTTGTACTTCATCGTACACGAGCCGAGCGGGTAGAAGTGCGTATCGACCGACATGTTCAAGGTCGAGAGGTTAGTGAAGTGCCGCACGACGTCGGGCTCCGAGATTTCGGGCAAGGCAGGCGGCGCGTCGGCCAGGGACTCAGGCGGCAGCAATTCACCCAGGGGGCGCTTTGGCACGTCGCACGCCGGCATGACGGCGGCCCGGCGACCGGGACGAGAAAGCTCGAAGAGAGGTTGAACCGCTTGGCGATTTCGCATCGACGAATCCGTTCGGGGGTGGGAGTGACTAGGCTGTTATTTTCCGCAAGGCGGCGTAGGTTGCAAGGCGGCTTGGGCGAGATCGCATGACAAGGAGACAAGGGGACACGGAGACAAGGGGACACGGAGACAAGAGGACACGGAGACAAGAGGACAAGCAGACAAGAGAGGATGCCACATCTATGGGCATGGCGGCCTAATAGCGCCAGACTTGGAGAACTACGACTTCCAAATCGTCCTCGCTCGTTTCGAATAGCACGGCCACCGGAGCGTGAAATAGAATACGTTCTGCTCCGCTGCGCGACTCGCCCGCCTTTTCTGCAAGCGCTGCCAACTCACGCTCAATCGCGTTGACTCCGGCTGTGATGGCACTTCGGTCCGCGCTTTTCGCATTGGTCCACATCTCCGTGAGCTCATCGAGCGCAGAACGCTTCCATCTCAGGCGGTACTTCACAGCTTCTCCAAATGGGCAAGCAGTTCTGCCGTGCTGTAACCTGGCTCGGATCGTCGGCGAGCCAACTCCTCTACGGTCAGGGGCGGGCGAGCTCGCTCCGCTCGTTCGCGCTCCGAGAGTGGGGTAAAGATTCCTAGCACGTTGCCGCTTTCATCGCACACGTCCAGTGGTTGTGCCAGCCCAAGAAGCTTGTTGAGTGTTTGGGCATCAAGCGTTACTCGCGTCATCGGAAGTCACCTCGGTTCAGTTTTTTGCTCAAACCATTATAACTCAAGGTGCAACCCGGCGGCCACCTTCGTTCGTCGCCGGCCGTACTGGAAGGCGTCGTCAAATTTGGGACCGGGGTGCGCATAGCAGAGAGCCCCTAACCGGCGCGCGAACGGCTTGGTCGATTGGCCCTGAATCAAAGCGAGATCGTACCGCCGGGCGACAACACGCAAGGCTCGGCCTTGGTCTCTCGGCGGACGCGTTCGGCCCAATGTTCCACGTCCTGGGCGATGGGCGGCCAGGTGTTGTAGTGCGAAGGCGCGACGCGCTTGGGTCCGATCAGCTTGATGGCCTCGATCGAGTCGTCCACCCCCATCGTAAACAGGTCGCCGATCGGCAAGACCGCCAGGTCGATGCCAGCGGCGCCGATCAGCTTCATGTCGTAGAACAGGCCGGTGTCGCAGGCGAAATAGATTTTGCCTTCGGCCAGCGTCAGCAAAAAGCCTGACGGATTGCCGCCGTTCGAGCCGTCGGGCAACGACGATGAGTGGTGAGCGATCGTCAGTTTCACCCGGCCGAACGGTTGCTCTGATCCGCCGCCGAGATTATGAGCCACCGTCTTTTCAACTCCCTGCCCGGCCACCCACTGACAGATCTCGAAGTTGGAGATGACCGTGGCGCCCGTGCGCCGCGCAATGCGGACGCAATCGCTCACGTGATCGGCATGTCCGTGCGAGACGAGAATGAAGTCGGGCGAAACTTCATCTGGTTTGACAGGCGCCGTTGGTGAACCGTCAAGAAACGGATCGAGGAGCAACGTATGCCCGCCCGTGCGAATCAGCCAGCTTCCGTGGCCCAGCCAAGTGAGCTCAGTCATCGGTTATTCTCCCTTATCTAAAATCTAAACCGACTCGTGCTGCACAACGACAAGGAGAGGGGGAGACAAGGGGACAAGGAGAAAGCGGTGACATCGAACTCTCCTTGTCTCCGTGTCCCCTTGTCTCCTTGTCACGCGGATTCCGCCTGATCACATCGCACGAAAAGCGTTGCATCGAGTTGATGATGCGCCACAGCCTCACCCGCCGTCGCGCATCTTCTGCCGGGCACGGCTCAAGGCGGGGCCGACGCTGTTCTCGGCCAGGCCCGTGGCCGTGCTGATCTCCTGGTAGGTTTTCCCCTCCAGGTGATACATGCGCACGATGGTCGCTTCGTGCCCGTCAAGCTTGCCGAGCAACCGCTCGACCTCGTCGCGGTCGCTGACGCGCTGCTCAGTCTGTGCTCCGTCGCCCCCCACGGCGTGAATGGCCGCCAGCGAAGGGCCCGATGAACCGTTGGCCGAGTTGCGCCTGAGCAGCTCACGCACCACGACCCGTCGCGCGACCACCGTCAAGTAGGTGGCCAGGCTGCTTTGCCCGCGGAACTGACGCAGTACGGCAAAATCGTCGCGAATGATGGCCAGAAAGACTTCGGCGCACAAATCTTCGCGGTCTTGCGGAGAGAGCCGCAGCGAGCGGCATTGGGCCGAATGGTTGATCACGTGAACGACCAGGCCCATAAAGCGATCGACAAAATCTTCCCATGCCTTGGGCGCACGCGCCAGACAGCGGTCGAGTAAACTTCGGTCGATTTCAGAGAGAGCCACGACGCACTACCTGGAGCTAGCGGCGGCTGAAGTCGGGGCCGATCCTTGCCTGCGGTTTCAGATGGATCCCAGTTTCACGGACGTGAGAGGCGGACGCAACGCGCGTGCCGGAACGCCTCAACCACTCCGATTTTATGGTCGGGCGAAAATGGAAGCAAGTCCGTAGCGGCGAAATCCGATGGTGAAGGCGACCGCGGAGCTTGACCGGCCCCGTGCCGGTTTTTACGATTTCGTTGCCCCGCCCCGCGAGTTGTTTCTACAAGTGTCGCTGTTGCAAGCACTTGACACTCCGGTGGCCGAGCGGTTTGAATACCTTTTTACCATTGTTATTTGAAAGGAGATCGTAGTCCGATGACCCACGTCGTTGCCGAGCCGTGTTTTGGTTGCAAATACACGGATTGCGTGGTGGTCTGTCCGGTCGAGTGCTTCTACGAAGGCGAAAAGATGCTCTATATCCACCCGGACGAGTGCATCGATTGCGAAGCCTGCGTGCCCGAATGTCCGGTAGAGGCAATTTTCCACGAAGACAACCTTCCTGAAGAATGGAAGGATTTCAAAGAGCTCAATGCCGAGATGTCGCCGCAGTGCGAGGTCATCACCGAGAAGAAAGAACCGCTCGTCGGCGGCGAGTAGCCGGCGCCGAATACACTGGCGCGTGGTTGGCCCGTCATGCTCAACGCCTGCCTCATCTGCCTGCTGACCTTCGCCCAATCGCCTGCAACCCAGTCGCCTGCCGTCGAGCGGCCCACCGTGCTCGTCGTGGTGGGCGCGCCTGGGACGGAGGAATATGGCAAGCAGTTTCGCGCTTGGGCCGAGCGCTGGAAAAGCGCCGCCGGGCGGGGCAATGCGGAGTTCACCTCGATTGGACTCGACGAGGTCTCTGAAGATGGGGCCGACGACGACCGGGCTTCCGTCGACGATCGCGATGCGCTCAAGCGCGAGGTGACCGCGCTGGGCAAGCAAGCAGGCGGACAAGTCTGGCTCGTGCTGATCGGCCACGGCACGTTCGACGGCAAGACTGCAAAGTTCAATCTGCGCGGACCCGACGTTTCGGCCGCCGAATTAAGCGGCTGGCTGGCGGGCGTCGAGCGTCCGCTGGCGGTGATCGATGCTACGTCAGCCAGCGGACCATTCATCAACGAACTTTCGGCGCCGGGTCGCGTGATCGTCACGGCGACCAAGAGCGGCTTCGAGCACAACTTCGCGCGCTTTGGCGATTACTTGTCTGCAGCGGTGGCCGATCCGCAGGCCGACCTCGATAAAGACAATCAGACGTCTCTTTTGGAGGCCTTCCTGTTCGCCTCCTCGGGCGTGAAGGAATATTACGAGTCGCAAGGCCGCCTTGCCACCGAGCACGCGCTGATCGACGACAACGGCGACCGGCTGGCGACGCCGGCCGATTGGTTCCACGGTTTGCGCGCAATGAAAGCCGCCAAAGACGGCGCTCAGCTCGATGGACTTCTCGCCAGCCAATTTCAGCTCGTCAAAAGCGAGGGCGAGCGGCGGTTATCGCCCGCAGCTCGCCGCCGCCGCGATGAATTAGAGGCGGAGATCGCCCAACTGAGACTGCAAAAACAGAAGCTGGCCGAAGACGATTATTACCGGCGACTGGAACCGCTCGTCGTCGAAATCGCCCGCTTGTACGAGGACGAATAATGGCCGCACGATCGCCTCGGCAGTTTGGCCTTCGCGCCCTGCTGGGGCTGACGGCCGTTTGTGCGTTCGTATTCGGCCTATGTCGTTGGCTGGCGCTGCCGCCGCGCACGACGTTGTTTGTCGTGGCCGTGCTTGCCGTGGCGCTCGTCGCCGCGCTATCGCTCGTCGTGGCCATCGGACGTGCCGCGATGCACGAATCCGACCGCGACGGGTTATGACAAACGTTCCCCTGCTTCCGCTTTTCGCCGATCGAGGCGACACGCGTGTCGCACGCCGCCTGTCGGCCGCGCTTTGAGAGGCACGCCAAAGGCGCAGCGCGCTG
>DASSFG010000715.1:0-10060 GCA_035694685.1 Pirellulales bacterium | reverse complement strand
AAAGCTGCCTGGCAGTCCGGGGTTCTCCAAGCGAGCGGCGCTCGAGCTGTACCCGCCGCAAGACGAGCTCGACCAATTATTGAAGGAGGACAGCGAAAGGTTTTTGGCCGCCGTCGAACGGGCATTGGGAAAGCCGCAGGTGCGCGAGCCGCTGACGCCTGTCACACAGCGATTTCTTGATGCCCCGTTGCAATTGCAGAGCGCCAGCGCCGAACTGGGCCTGTCGTCGGCGGCTGGACTGTCAGAAACATTCCGAGCACCCCACTTTACGCACCTCGGGCTCATCCCTCTGGCCGCAGGCGGCGTCGTGCGGCGCGACATGTGGGAAGAATACTACGATCAGATCGTCGCTCAGCTTGGCCTGGGACTGCCGATAGCGCCGATCGACGGGTTGACGCGACCGCAATATCCGTTGGGGGCGCTCGATCTCGATATGGAGCTCACAACCAGCCACAAGAATGACGTTTTTGCACCCGGCGACGAGTTGGTGATCTTCGTCAAGAACAAATCAAAGAAAGATCTGTTCGTCGAGCTGGTCGGCACGAGTGCGAAGTTGGAAAAGGTGATTTTGGCACCGGCCACCACGGTACTGGAGGCGGGCGGTGAATTCCGTTTTCCGCCAACCGGCAGTCTCGAAGTGCAAGGCGGACTGGGACACGAACAGATTACCTTGCTCGCCAGCGAAGAGGCGTTTCCCGCGGGCCAATTGTTGCGCGGCAAGGGCCTCGCCGACCGCGTGTTCCACCCGTTTTATAAGCTCGCGCGTCGCGGCAAGCAGCTTGTCGTCGAGTTCAACCCGGCCGCGATCGTGAAGAAAACGATTACCATCGAAACGCGTTGAAGCCAGTACTCTGCCAAGGCCTTCTTGCCGTGATGAACCGATTTTGCACGATCGTCGTGCCGTCCGTCATGCTTCTCGCCACGGCACGCCCGGCCTTGGCTCAAGTCGACGCCAAGCGACAGCTCGGACAGCTCGTTACCGACGGGCAGGCGTTTCAGAAGCGGCTTCAGTTTCAGGAGGCGCTGAACGCGTATGCTCGCGCCGAAAAGCTGGCCGCCCAACTTTTCGGACCGACGCATCGCTACGTCGCCACCATGGCCATGTCGCAAGGCGCGGTGTACCGTGAGTGGAAGCAGCCTGAGAAGGCCATCGAGGCGCTCGAACGCGGCCTGAAGCTGGCCCAAGCCGGCAAAGAGAGGGCGCTCGAGGCCGAGGCCGTCAACAATCTGGCTGCGGCCTACGTCGACGCCGGCGATTATCGCCAGGCGCTCGCCATGCACGAGCGCGGCTTCGCCTTGCTCGGCGCTCATTATGGCCAAAACTCACCACAAGCGGCGGTCAGCCGCATGAACCGCGCTGACGTCTTGCTTGCCTTGGGCCAATACGCCCAGGCCGAAGAGCAAATGAAACAGGCCATCGCCGTCTTAGAGGCCAACCGGCGCACCCATCAGGCTGAGTTGGCAGATGCCCTTATGAACCTCGCCAACCTCTGTCTCTCGCAAGGCGAGTTGCCGCGCGCCGAAAAGCTGCTCCTGCGTAGCGTCGAACTGAAGAAGCAAAAGTTCGGCTCCAACCACTATCAGGTGGCGCTCACCCAGAACAATCTGGCCGAGCTTTACCGGATGCTCGGCCAATACGACAAAGCCGAAGCCTATCACCTGAGCTCCTTGCGCATTCTGGAAGCGACGCTCGGCAAAGAGCACGCTGAGCTGGCGCGATCGTGGTCGAACCTGGCCCGTATTTATCAACAGCAGGCGAAGTATGCTGAAGCCGAACCGCTCTATTTGCGGGCCTTGGCGTTGCGCGAGCGGCGGCTGGGGAAGGACCACCCTCAGGTCGCGGGCACGCTCCACAATCTTGGCGACTTTTACGTGATCCGGGGCGATTACGAGCAGGCAGAAGCCGCTTACCTGCGGGCCTTGGAGATTCGTGAGAAGAGCCTTGGCGCCGACAGCACCGAAGTCGGCGCCGTGCTCGTGGCGTTGGCACGTTTGCGGTTCTACGCGCAACAACGGCCTGCCGAGGGCCGGCAACTTGCCGAACGAGCGCTGCAAATTTACGAGGCATGCCTGCCGGCGGGGCACCAGGCCATCGCTGAGGTCAACAGCCTCTTGGGCTGGTTTGCTGCCGCCGAGGAACTCTGGGACGAAGCAGATACTAGGTTTGACCTGAACCGGCGGGCGGTGCGGCAATACATCGAACGCGTCTTGCCGGCACTGCCCGAAGAAGACCAGTTGACCTTCTTACGAGAGAACGACGAAGCCTACTACCATTCGGCGTTGTCGCTGATCGTGAAGCAGCCGGCCGACGAACGGCTGGCCGAGCTTACGGCGGACTGGGTGCTGAATGCCAAGGGCATCGCTCAGAACACCGTCGCTCAACGGGCGTTGTTGGCGCGCGACACCGCCAATACTGCGCTGGCCGCCCTCGCCAAGAACTTGCTGGAAGTCCGCAAACGCTTAGCCGCGATGTTCTTTTCGGGCGGCAAGAACGGGCAAGACTCGGCCCGCCGCCGGCAGTTCGACGTCCTCTCACAACAAGAGCAGGAGACCTCGGAACGGCTTGCCCGAGAAGGCGGGCGATCGAACGCGGCGGGTGGCTGGACGGAACTGGACGCAGTTCGCCGCGCCATTCCGGCGGATGCCGTACTCGTAGAAATCTGCCGCTTCCGCGTACATGACTTTGCGCAGCCGAAGTGGAAGAAAGAGGAGCGAGAGCGACTGCCGGCGCGATACGCCGCGTGGATCATTCCCGCGGCCGGTCAGGGGCCAGTGCAGATGATCGACTTGGGCGATGCAACCGTGCTGGGCGCTGCCGTCCGCGATGCGCGCCGCGCCCTGGAAGCGGCTCCCGCCCAGATTTTGGAGACGGGGGAGCCCGACGCGGAAGCGGCCCTGCGTCCGGTCATGCGGACCTTGGCCCAACAGGTGCTCGATCCTTTGCTACCGGTCATCGGCGACCGGCGCCGCATCTTCCTCAGCCCCGATGCCGAGCTATGGCTGGTTCCCTGGGGCGCGCTGCCATTGGAGGGCGGCGAGTATGCCGTCGAACGCTACGACTTTCATTACGTGGTCAGCGGACGCGAGCTCGTGACGAGCGACACCGCCTTCAATACGCAGCCGCCGGTGATGTTCGCCGATCCGAATTACGATTTGCAGCCGGCGGAGGTGGAGAAATCGACCAAGGCGATTTTTCCCCAGAGCCGGACTACCGTAGGTACACTTCGCGCTGCACCGAGCGGCGCCTCGACGCTCGGCGTCGCGCCTCGCTTGCCCGGTACGAAGGACGAGGCGGAGAAGGTACTTCCCAAGCTTGCCGCTTACGCTGGCAGTCAGCCGCAGCTCTACACCGATCGCTGGGCGTTGGAAGCGGTGTTCAAAGCAGTTCACCAACCGCGCGTGATCGTGCTTAGTACGCACGGCTTTTTCCAGCCCGATGAATCCGATTCGCTCGCGGCGCCATCGTCCGGCGCACGCGCAGCGCCGGGCAATCCGTTGCTGCGCTGCGGGCTGTTGCTGGCCGGCTGCAACAAGCCGGTTGACGTATCCCTGGGTGATGGCGAAGACGGCATTCTGACCGGGCTGGAGATCGTGAGCACGGATTTGCGCGGGACCGAGTTGGTGGTGCTCAGCGCCTGTGAAACAGGATTGGGCGAGGTCCGCAGCGGCGAGGGCGTGGCCGGCCTGCGGCAGTCGTTTCAATTGGCCGGTGCCCGGTCAGTGATCTCGACACTCTGGCAAATTCCCGATCGCGAGAGCGCCCGCTTGATGTCCGACTTTTTCGACAACCTGGCATCCGGCGGCGACAAGTCCCCGGCGCTGCGCGACGCACAACTAACGCAGATTGAAGCCCGTCGCAACCGCTACGGCGCTGCCCACCCATTTTTCTGGGCCGCCTTCACCCTCACCGGCGATTGACGGCATTCGACTGCCGTATTGAGAAGCGCCGTTGGCGATGCCGTGAGGGGCAAGACCGACACGGCGATGACGATCGAGGTGATGCGGCGGTTGAGCAGCGCTTGCGTGGGCGGTTAGAATCATCCCATGCGTCGCCCTCAGTTTAGCCTCCAGACGTTGCTGTGGTTGACCGTCGTGATTGCGGCGTTCTGCGCCGGCACGCAACTCGATCGCTATTTGAAAGATCGCGCGGACCCGCGGGACATCCACATTCGGGCAGCACTCGACGAGAAGACGGAGCTTGACTTTCGCGAGCAGCCGTTGAGCGACGTGATCGAATATCTGAAGCAGCGTCACGAGATCGAGATTCAGTTGGACAACAAGGCCCTTACCGACGCCGGCATCGGCACAGACGCACCCATTACACGCAGCGTCAAAGGTATCCCCTTGCGCTCGGCCTTGAATCTGATCTTAAGCGATCTCGACCTGACCTACGTCGTCCAAAACGGAGTGCTGACGATCACAACCAATGCCAGGGCAGGGAGCACTTATTTCAGCTTGAAGACGCTGCTGTGGATTATGGTAGCGGTGGCGGTGCTGCTGGGCGCAATTCAGTGTGACCGGGTGTGGCGGCGCCAAGCAGCCGCGTGAGCCGCGGGCCCACTTGCGACGGAAAACAGGCGGCAGCAAAGTAGCCCCGGCACTCCGTGACAGGTCAGCGGTCGCCGAAGGCGACCACCACATCCGCCACGGAGTGTCGGAGCTACTTTATACCGGCCGGTTACTTCCCGCGGGCTGCCTTTTGGAAATCCAGCCGCGGACTCTGGCGTCGGCGGACGCCGTATGCTGAAATTGACGCATTGCAACTTACTCGGTCACCGACGACAATGCCTGCAACTCTGAGAAACGCTACCCGCGGCGGAGCAAGAATAATCGGTGCAGCCCTGGTTGGGATGCTGCTCGCAAGTAGCGCAATCGCTCAGGTTGCTGAGTTGCCAATTGAACGTCCGGACGCAGGACGTTGGGCCGTGATACTCACAGGACTGCCGGGCGACGAAGCGCATGCGAGCCGGTTCAGCAGTTTGAGCAAAGAGCTGCGGGACTGGCTCGTCGATTCAGTCGCCTTTCCAGAAGAACAGGTGCTCGAAATGCCCGAACCGACGACGGGCGCCGAGGCATCTTCTCCTTTGACCGCCGAGACCATCCGCTCGACTTTGCAATCGCTGTGCGAGAAACTGGATGCCGACGACACCTTCTGGCTGATCACGGTGGGGCACGGCAGTTACGATGGCAAGCGGGCCTGGTTTCACGTGGCGGGGCGCGATCCGTCCGATGCCGACCTTGCCGGCTGGCTTTCGCCCTTGCGCTGCCGCCAGCAGGTACTTTGGCTGACGCATTCCTCGTCCGGCTGGATGGTCAAGGCGCTGTCGCGGCCGGGGCGGATTGTGATTGCCGCTTCGGCGGCTGACGACGAGCCGAACGAAACCGAATTTCCCGAGGCGCTGGTTGCGGTCGCCCAAAAGTCTCCCCTCGATCTGCGGCCGAGCGGCGAGGAAAAACTCACGGTCGCCGATCTATTTAGCGCGGTCGCCGCCGAAGTCGAACGGCGTTTCAAGCGAGACAGCCGGCTGCCCACCGAACATGCCCAACTCGACGATAATGGCGACGCCAAAGGAAGCGAGACGCTGGCGGAAACGGACAAAGCCGAGACGGCATCGACGACCCGCGGACCCGGCGACGGTCAACTTGCCCGCGCCACAGTCGTTTTCGACGTGCGGCTGAAACGCCAGCGGGGGCCAAAAACGAAAACCCAACCAGTTCAGCCCAGCAACTAAGAAAACGATGAGCATCTCCACAGACGAAATCGCGCCTGCACAAACGGCCTTGCCAGGCGACCTGGCCGACGACCAGACCGTCGCGCGATTGCAGCAGGCGCGAGAGCAGCTTCAGGCTGAAATGGCCAAAGTCGTCGTAGGACAGGATGCCGTGATCGAGGCACTCCTCGTAACGCTACTTTGTCGCGGGCACGCCCTGATGGTGGGCGTCCCCGGTCTGGGCAAGACGCTGATGGCCCGCACGCTCGCGCGTTCGCTGAACATGGAATACAAGCGGATCCAATTCACGCCCGACTTGATGCCGTCGGATATCACTGGCACTGATGTGCTGATGGAGGATCCGGACAATGGGCGACGCCGGCTCGAGTTTTTGCCCGGACCGTTGTTCGCAAACTTTTTGCTCGCCGACGAAATCAACCGCGCTCCGCCGAAAACCCAGGCGGCACTGTTACAGGCGATGCAAGAACTCGAAGTGACGGTCGGTCGGCAGACTTACCCGTTGGCACCTCCGTTTTTTGTGGTGGCGACACAGAACCCGGTCGAGCAGGAGGGTACGTATCCGTTGCCCGAGGCGCAGCTCGACCGATTCATGCTCAATATTCCCGTTGCCTATCCCACGCCTGCCGAAGAAGTGGACATTGTGAAAAACACCACTACCAACGCCGAGGTAACCCTCGGGCCGGTGCTCACGGCGGACGAAGTGCGTAAACTTCAGGTGCTCGTGCGCGGCGTGCCGGTCGCCAACGATGTGGTGAACTACGCCGTGACGCTGGTTGGCTTTTCACGACCGGAGGCGGTCGCCAAGTCGCACGACGACATCCACCGCTTCATCCGTTATGGCGCCAGCCCGCGCGCCTCGCAGTATCTGGTGCTGGGCGCGAAGGCCAGGGCTTTGCTGAAGGGGCGGTTTCACGTCGATTTTGAAGATATTAAGGCGATGGCCGTGCCCGTGATGCGGCACCGCCTGGTGCTCAACTTCCACGCCCGTGCGGACGGCGTCGATGCTGACGAAGTCATCCGCCGCATTCTTCAGCAGGTGCGCGTGTGACGACCGCAGCTTCGCCCGTCACCTTGCGCGAGCTTGCGGCGCCGGAGCTGCTGGCCGGCGTGGAAGACCTCGACCTCATCGCCCGCTGGGTGGTGGAAGGCTTCATGCACGGCCGGCACCGCAGTCCCTACGTGGGCTTCTCGGTCGACTTCGCTGCGCATCGTGAATACATTCCCGGCGACGACCTGCGGCACCTCAACTGGAAACTCTTCGCCCGCAGCGACCGCATCTACATCAAGCAGTACGACGCCGAAACGAACGTCGATCTGCACCTGGTGGTCGATTCCTCCGGCTCGATGACCGTCGGCGACGGACCGGCCTCGAAGCTGCGGTACGCCGCCACGCTGGCTGCCAGCGTGGCGCACCTGGCCGCGCAGCAGCGCGATACGGTCGGCTTGACGCTCTTTGCCGACAGGGTGCTGGAACATTACACCGCGCGGGGCAACCTCGATCATCGACTGGCCGTGCTTTCGGCCTTGTCGCGTGCCCGGCCGCACCCGCCGGCCGCCACGGCACGCACGCTGCACGAAGTTGCCGAACTGATGCCGCGGCGCGGCTTGGTGGTGCTGATCTCCGACTTGTACTACGAAGCGGAGGAGCTTCTTTCGGCGTTCGACCATTTCCGCCATTACGGCCACGACCTGCTCGTGTTGCAAATTCTCTCGCCGCTCGAACGGCGCATGCCGGTGGACGGGGCGGTCAAGCTGGTCGATGCCGAATCGGGAGACGTGTTGGAGACGATCGCGCACGAGATCCGGGCGAGCTACACGTCGGCGGTCGACACTTGGTTGCGGGAGTTGAACCGCGGCTGCCTGGCCCGAGGCATCGACCACCGGCAGTTCACGACCGATGAGCCGCTCGATCGCGCTCTGATGGATTACTGCTTGAAACGCTCCCGGCTCTTTTGATGTACGGCCTGAACCTGATCCACGCTGGTTTTCTCGCGGCCGGGCTGGCGGTGGCGATTCCCATCGTTATCCATTTGCTGTTTCGCCAGCGCTCGCGGACCGTGCCGATCGGCTCGCTCCGTTTCCTGCGGCAGGTGGTCAAAGAGCATCGCCGCCGGCGGCGACTTCGCCAATGGTTGCTGCTGGCTTTGCGGATGCTGGCCGTCAGCCTGCTGGCCCTCCTGTTCGCCCGGCCGTATATCAATGACGCCGCGCGCAAGGGGGGGCAGCAGGAGATCGTGCTTCTCGTCGATCGTTCCGCCAGCATGCAGGCAAGCAGCGGCAGAAAGACAGCATTCGCCCAAGCCCTCGCCAACGTGCAGGAGGAGCTCAATCGAATTGACGAAAACGCCATCATCCACCTGGCTTTATGCGACTCGACGGCGGTTGAGGAAATACCGGTCGATCGGCTTGCTCAAGCGCAGCCGTCCGAAGCAGCGACCGACTTTGGCCTGGCCCTCGGCTGGGCGGGCGACGTGTTCGCCGCGTCGGAACGGTCGCAACGGCAAGTCGTACTCTATACCGACTTGCAGCGGTCGGGCGTTCCTCGCGGCCGGCCGGCGGCCTTGCCAGACGGAGTTGAACTCCTGGTGAAGGACGTGAGCGAAGGCAGCGTACAAAACGTCAGCATTGAATCCTCCGAGGCAGTTCATACGGAGCTGCGGCCTGAGAGCAACGTGCTCGTGCGGGCAGTCGTCCGCAATCACGGGCTGGATATGCTGCGGCAGACGCCGGTCGTCGGCGAATTGAGCGGCCCTGCGGGCGTGATGACCGCCAAGACTGAGGTCGATCTTCCGCCGCAGAGCCGCACGATCGTCGAACTGCCCTTCGCGATTACCGACGACGCCGTGTATCGCGGCGAAGTCCGGGTCGATTCGTCCGACGCGTTACCGCTCGACAACCGGCGATTCCTGGCATTCGAGGCCCGGCACCCGGAGCGCGTCCTGCTCGTCGACGGGCAAGAAGGGCGTTCGGTCTTTTCCAACGAGACTTATTTCTTGGAGACGGCACTGAGGCTGACCACCGAAGAGACCGAGAGCCGCCTGCGGTCGTTCGAACCCGATCGCATGGTGTGGGAGGCGGGCGAGGGTTTTCCGCGACTCGACGGCTTTCGTGCGATCGTCTTGGCCAACGTTCGCCGCCTGTCCGACGTCGACGCCCGGCGACTGAAAGAATATGTCGAAAAGAGCGGCAAGCTGCTGGTCTTTACGGGCGACCAGACGACTCGCGAGACGTTGGCCCCGCTGGCAAAGCAAGATCTGCTACCTGGCGAAGTCGCTGCCGCCCCGGTGAATGGTCCGCTGCGGGTCGATGCCTGGGATGAGGAGCATCCGGCCCTGACGTGTTTCCGTGATCCGCAGCAGGGCGACTTACGGCGGATCGTGCTCGACCAGGCGTTGCCGGTAGAGAGTCTGGCGGACGGCGCCCGGCCCCTTTTGCTATCACAAGGACGCGTGCTGGCCGCCGAACGGCGCGTCGGCGCTGGAGCGTGTCTGTATATCGGCATGACCGCCGACCGCGATTGGACCGACCTGCCCAGGACACGCCTATACGTTCCCCTGATGCGTCAGTTGATGGCCTATTTGACTGACCAATTGGGTAATCGCGGCCTGGTTGTTAACCGTTTGATTCGTACGGCGACGGAGCACGCGGGACTCGTCTCGACCGACGGCAATTGGATTGTCACCAACCTCGATCCGAAAGAGTCGGCGCTGGAGCGAATCGACGTCGACGAGCTACAACGGGCGTTTGGCGGCGAAGCAGTCCAAAGCGAAGACCGTGAGGTCGAAGCCGCTTGGTCGAAGATTCTCCCCGCAGGCCGCCAGCGGCCCGAAGAGATCTGGACGACCATACTCTGGCTCTTGTTCTTCGTTCTCTCCGCCGAATTACTATTGGCAGCGCGGGTGCATGCGTAGAGCGCATTGGGGACGGCAGCGGTAGAGAAGCCCAGCGACAGCGTCGCCGCTTGCTTTAGGGTTGCCCGGTGACACTGTTTGTCCAGGGGGGTGCGGGACGGTCAATCGAGGCTGGGGGCAAGGACAGCCTCGATTTTGTTAATCGTCCACAATCTGCTAGAATTCGGGCATGAGCCAAGCTGTAGACCTTTCCGACGAGCTGGTCGACGACGCTCGAATGACCGGTGAACGCGCCGAGCGGTCCATCGCCGGGCAAATCGAGTTCTGGGCCCGACTGGGCCGCGCAGTGGAACCATTGCTCGATGGTTCGCGGCCACTCGCTCCACGACGGTCTGACGCAACCGTTTCCCTGTCGCACCTGCTTGCTACAGTGGACTCGCCCGAAGGACGTCAGCGTGTCGCCGAGTACCTGAAGTC
>DASSFG010000714.1:0-2478 GCA_035694685.1 Pirellulales bacterium | reverse complement strand
CGGCGATGAATCGCCGCACTCCAAAGTGATTTTAAACCCTTGGCCCGCGAAGATTGAGTTCGCTATGCTAGGGCCATGCCCGGCAAGCGTTCCGCGAAAAATCCCTTCTATGTGCTGCTCGTTGTTCTCGGCATCGCCTTTGCGCTGACGGCCTGCGCCTATACCGTGATGACGCTCAAGGCGGTGCGCTCGCCCGCGGCGGCCGATGGCGAAGGCGCGGGACTGTTGTCGTTCCTCGACCAATACGGTGCCATGTTGATGGCCGGCGAGCTGGCCCTGTTGGCCGTGGCCACGTTTGGGGCCATCGCCACCGATCGCTATTGGATGCGCCGGGCCTACGACGAGCACCAGGCCGAACAGTCGAAGCGTCGGCACACCGAGAACTGAGCACGAGCGAATTATGAGTCACGCTTCCGTCGAAAAGCAAATTGCCCAGCTCCGCGAAACGATTCACCACCACGATCGCAAGTATCACGTCGAGGCTGCACCCGAGATCAGCGACCTGGAATACGATCGGCTGATGGCGCAACTGAAAGAGCTGGAGGTAAAGCACCCCGAGCTCGTCACGCCCGATAGCCCTACGCAGCGCGTCGGCGAACAGCCGGTGGAGGGCCTCTCGCAGGTCGAGCACCGGGTGCCGATGCTCTCGATCGAAAATACCTACAGCCTGCCCGAAGTGCGGGAGTTTGCCGCGCGGGCGGCCAAAAAACTCGCCGGCGAGACGATCGAATGGGTCGTGGAGCTGAAGGTCGACGGCGTGGCTGTGGCCGTGGTTTACGAAGACGGTCTGCTGGCGCGCGGCGTGACGCGCGGCAATGGCCGCGTGGGCGACGACGTGACGCACAACATCCGCACGATCGGTGACGTGCCGCTGCGGCTGGCCGGCGGCCAGCCACCGCCGGTGCTCGAAGTGCGCGGCGAGGTTTACATGACCAATTCCGACCTGGTGAAGCTCAACCAGGAGCAGGCGAAGAAAGAAGAGCCCCTTTACGCCAACACGCGCAACTGCGTGGCCGGCGCCGTGCGGCTGCTTGATCCCCGCCTTTCCGCGAGGCGGCGGCTGCGGTTCTTCTGCCATGGCGTCGGACACGTGGAAGGCGTCGAGGCTAAGAACCACATGGATTTTCTCGCCGCACTGCGCGGTTATGGGCTGCCAACCACACCGGACGTCGAGTGCTTTGGTTCCATCGATGCCGCTCTGGAACATTGTGAATCGCTCATCGAACGACTGCACGAGCTCGACTTCGAAATCGACGGACTGGTGCTCAAAGTCAACGATTTCGAGCAGCGCCAGCGGCTGGGCGCGACGAGCAAAAGCCCGCGCTGGGTTGTGGCCTACAAGTTTGAGAAGTATGAAGCAACCACAAGGCTGAACGACATTCGCGTGCAGGTGGGCAAAACGGGCGCCATCACGCCGGTGGCCGACCTCGAGCCGGTCGAGCTGGCCGGCACGATCGTCAGCCGGGCCAGCCTGCACAACGCCGACGAAATCGAGCGCAAAGACGTACGCATCGGCGACGTGGTGGTGGTCGAAAAGGCGGGCAAGATCATTCCTCACATCGTGCGCGTCGAGAAGCACCTGCGCGAAGGTCACCCGCGCAAATTCCAGTTTCCCGAAGCCTGCCCCGAGTGTGGAGCGGCGCTGGTGAAAGACGAGGGCGGCGTTTACATCCGCTGCCCGAATCCCCAATGCCCGGCCCAGCTCAAGGAGCGGCTGCGTTACTTCGCCGGCCGTAACGCGATGGACATCGAGGGCCTGGGCGACAAGCTGGTCGATCAGCTCGTGGCCGACGGCCTGGTGCAAGGCTACGGCGATCTATATCGCCTCACCCAAGACGCTCTTATGAATCTGGAGCGGATGGGCCGCCGATCGTCGGAGAAGCTTTTGGAGGGAATCGCGGCGAGTAAGAACCGCGGGCTGGCGCGCCTGCTGAACGCTTTGGCCATCCGGCACGTGGGCGTGCGGCTGGCTACGGTGTTGGCCGACCACTTCGGTTCGATGGAATCGCTCCAGGCGGCCAGTGAAGAGGAACTGTCGGAAGTGAATGAAGTGGGCGAGATCATTGCCAAAAGCGTCTATCAGTACCTGCACAGTGAATACGGCGCCGCCACGCTCAGCGAGTTAAAAGAGCTTGGCCTGAACATGGAGGCGCCCCGTCTGCCCAAGCCGCCGGGCGGAGCAGGAAAACTGGCGGGCAAGACGCTCGTGGTGACCGGCACGCTCACAAAGTACAGCCGCGACGAGATCGAAGAGCTGATTGCCCGGCACGGCGGGCGGCCCGCCTCGAGTGTCTCGAAGAACACCGACTACGTGGTAGCCGGCGAAAAGGCCGGCAGCAAGCTGGAAAAAGCGCAGTCGCTCGGCGTGACCGTGCTGAATGAAGAGGAGTTTGAGAAGCTGCTGGTGTAACGTTTGTTCAGCGGAAGGAAGGACGAGCGAAGCGAGTCCCACCATAATTTCCGCCAGGTGGTGGGACT
>DASSFG010000713.1:0-4551 GCA_035694685.1 Pirellulales bacterium | reverse complement strand
GCTCTGGCGGCGGATGATACGGCAACCGCAACCACCGCTGACAAGTCCGCCGTCGAGGATAAGCTGGCCGTGGGCGATCAAGCGCCTGATTTTGTCATCAAAGACGCCGAGGGCAAGGAGATCAAACTGGCCGAACTGGCGGCAAAAGGGCCGGTGCTCGTGCGGCTCACCTGTGGTTGCTCGGGTTGCGACAAGGAGTTGGCCTATTTCCAGGAACTTCACAAGGCTTATGAAGGCAAGGGACTCACGAGCCTGGCGGTGTTCAAGGAGCCCGACGGCAAGGTCGCCGAGTACGTGAAACAAAAGAAGTTGAACATGCTCTACGCCGTCGATACCAAGGGCGAAAGCTGGCAGACCTTCAAAACCAAATCGATGCCCACGAACTTCCTGGTGGGCAAAGGTGGACGCATCGTGGCGATTGCCGCCGGTTGCGATCCTAGCGGATTGTTGGCCAACAAGCTGGCCGATAAAGTTGCCGGCCTGACCGGGGCGGACAAGGTCGACGTCCAGAAAGAAGTGCAGGACAAAGCCGTGCAGAAATGACGTCGCAGGGAAGTACGCCTGCGATATAATTTCGCTGATGCCAAAAGTACGAGTCTTGGTTTTGCGAGCACCTGGCGCGAATTGCGACCAGGAAAGCGCCTTTGCGTTTGAGCGTGCCGGAGCGGTCGCCGAGCGCGTCCATGTGAACCGCCTGTTGGAACGGCCAGGTCGGTTGGCCGACTACCAGGTATTGTGTATCCCCGGCGGATTCAGCTATGGCGACGACCTGGGCGCCGGGCGCATCCTCGGCAATCAGATACAGCACCATCTGCGCGACGTCCTTCACCAGTTCAAGGCAGCCGGCAAGCTTGTGCTCGGCATTTGCAATGGTTTTCAAATCCTGACCAAGTCGGGCCTGCTGCTCGACGATGACGCGACAGGACGGCCCGTCGCCACGCTCACTAACAACGACTCGGGCAAGTTCGAAGACCGTTGGGTCAGCCTGCGCACCACGAGCGGCAAGTGCGTGTTTTTCAAGGGAATCGAGAGCATGTATTTGCCCGTGGCGCATGCCGAGGGCAAGTTCGTGCCGCGCGACGCTGCTACGCTGGCCGCGCTGGAATCAAACAGCCAGATCGTGTTGCGATATGCGGCGTTGGGCGGGAACGGCGGGCACGTCGCTTATCCCGACAACCCGAACGGTTCAATGGCGGCGGTCGCCGGCGTGTGCGACTCGACTGGGCGCGTTTGCGGTTTGATGCCGCACCCCGAGCGCCACATCGACCCCACCCAGCATCCGCGTTGGACGCGCGGCCCGCTTGCGGCCGAAGGCGATGGACTGCAAGTCTTCCGCAACGCCGTGCAATTCTTCGAGTAGGGCGGGACGATTACTACGTCAAGCGGGCCAAACTGAGGCGGTCGTCATTGACGTAGGTCAGGCTTTCCAGCCTGACGGTGTCAGGCTGGAAAGCCTGAC
The DNA here is from genome assembly GCA_035694685.1 of Pirellulales bacterium. Taxonomy (GTDB): domain Bacteria; phylum Planctomycetota; class Planctomycetia; order Pirellulales; family JAICIG01; genus DASSFG01. Next base: position 3,092 of record DASSFG010000713.1, on the reverse strand, counting down.
CTACGCCTCACTGCTTCCGCACCTTGAGGTAGTCATCGTTCAGTTTGTCGCACGACCAGAGGAGGCCGCGCGTCACGAGCTCGAGATAGCGTTCGTCGGCCACGGTGTCGGTGTTGTGGCCGATGGTGGTGCTGAACACGCGCGTCTTGCCATATCGATTGGCCCAGGCCACGACGAAATCGTCCGTGCCCTTCTCCGACTTCTGCTTGCCGCGGGCGAGCGGCTGGGCCGTATCCAGCACCTTGACGTTGTTGTACAGTTCTTCGTTGATGGTGGTCCAGTCGGCCAGCCCGTGCGTGATGGGATGGTCTTTGCTGACGAACTCGATGCCGATGGGCAACTGTGGCCCATGTCCGGTGGACTGAATGCCGACGAAATCGAACCAATCGTTCGTGCCCACGCGATAGCAGTGCATGGCGCAGTGCAGGTTGACCGCCGGCACGCCGCTTTTATGAGCGTTGAGGATGTTTTGGACGTAAGGCATGTCTTTCACGTCGGACGTACACTCGTCGTGGATGACGACGTCATAGCCTTTTGCCCAATCGGGGTTTTCATAGATGTCGAAGCGGGCCTGGGTCGATTTGTCGGGCGAATAGACGATCGTTACCTCAAGGTTGGCTCGCGCCTCGAGTCCCTGCTTAAGTACGTCCTTTTGCTTGGCGTAGTCGTGGCAACACCCGCCGGCAATCAAGAGCGCCTTGAGCGGTTTGGCGTCTGCTGGCAAGGCCATCCGCGGCAAGAGAAAAGCCAGGACAGCAACGAAAATGGTCGGGGCGAGGATGCGGTGCGGCATGAGGTATCGTTCCGTGAGTGGTCCAGATGAAAGTCGCTAACGACGCAAGCACTGGAACGATTGTAACTCAAGGTCGGCGATGTGGGGGCCATCGCGGCGATTTTTTTCCGGCCCGAGACGAGTGGGCGCTGCCAGCGGCCCAGTGCATCGGGCGGCACTAAAACAGTTCGTCGATCGGGCTGCCGCTGGGTAGCACGCTGATGGGCCGGCCGGCGGCGTTGACGTACTGCTTTTCCGTATCGATGCCGAGATGGCGGTAGAGCGTGGCCAAAACGTCTTGCGGCGTTTTGGGATTCGTCCGCGGAAAGGCGCCGTGGGCATCCGACTCGCCGATGGCGCGGCCGCCGTACACGCCGCCGCCCGCCAGAGCGGCGCTAAACACGTTGGGATAATGGTCACGGCCGGCGTCTTTGTTGACGCGCGGCGTACGGCCAAACTCACCCCACGCCACCACCAGGGTCGAGGCCAACAAGCCGCGCTGACCGAGGTCGTCGATCAAGGCCGAATACGCCTGGTCAAAGCGCGGCAGAAAACCGCGGCGCAGCGAGTCAAAGCCCAGCACGTGCGTGTCCCACCAACGCAGATCCACGGCCACCAACCGCACTCCCGCTTCTACCAATCTCCGCGCCAAGAGCATCCGTTGGCTCCAGTTCGGCGCGCCGCAACGGTTCGCCGCACCTGGATCGAAGGCCGGCATCAAGCCATATCGCTCGCGGACCGCCGCGGGTTCGCGGTCAAGATCGAATGCATCACGCGCCGCGGGGCTGCTGAGAATCGTCCATGCCTGTTGGTGAAAGCCGTCGATCGCTTCCATTTCGCCCCGCGCGTCGATTTCACGACGCACGCGGTCGAAGCCCGTCAGCAAGTCGCGGCGACTTCCCAACCGTTCGTACGACAGCCCCACGGGCAAAGCGAAGTTCGGCACCGAGAACGGGCCAGGCACGGCAGGATCGGCCATCGTTTCGAACGGCTTATAGGCCACGCCCAAATAGGCTGGTCCGGTGCCCGGCACCATCCGCGGCACCATGACGTAGGCTGGTAAATCTCGCCGACGATGGCCAAGCTGCTCGGCTACAATCGAACCGCAGCTTGGCATCACGTTTTCGTCGGGCGCCGGGCCCGGCGGATAGCCGGTGAAACAGGTTTGATCGGCGGTCGAATGCCCGGCGTCGAGGTGCGTCAAACTACGCACGATCGACCACTTGTGCATGATGGCTGCGCACTGCGGCAACATGTCCGACAGTACAATGCCCGGCACACTCGAGAGCATCGTGCCGAATTCTCCACGGTATTCAACCGGGGCGTCAGGTTTGGGGTCCCACATATCGATATGGCTGGGACCGCCGCGCATCCAAAGGATGATCACTGAAGCCTGTCGGCCGGACGTGGTGGCCCCCTGGGCCTGATAACGAAGGACGTCGGCAAGAGAGATTCCGGCCGTGCCTAACATGCCCGCGTGCAGAAAGCCGCGACGGCTCAGCCGCGCCGTTTCCCGGAGTTCTTTGCAACCCAAGCGCGGCATTGACGTTTCGGCCACTGGAATCCTCCTCACAGAACGCATCTACCGTTTTTTATCGGTCAAACACCAGAGAGTCAATGTCCAGCCTGCCGCTTTAAGCGGTGAAAGCCGCTAGGTAAACTGGAATAGGACATTTCGCCTTATCTAACCGCCGGGTAGCCAAAGGGTTACTGTTAAACGAGGTTGCAGCATCTAGCCCACGGAGAGGAACGAGCGGCTTTGCGGAACAACCGTTACTGGATCTGGGTGTTGGCGGCAGTATGCTTCGCCGCAGAGGGTCGGCCGTTGCGCGCGCAGACGGTGCCCCAACCCGGTTCGAAAGGCGATAAGGACTCCGATCGGGCGTCCGGCCGAGGGGCGTCGGTCGAGCGCGTCGAGCCCGACATCTATTATACCCGCGACAAGAGCGGGGAATTGGTGCCGCTGCTCAACTATTCGCTGGAGGAGATCAAGAAGCTGATTGAGCTCAAGGGCGAGGCGGCATCGGCGCCCCGCGCGGCCTTTCGGCTCGAGCGGCTTGCCGCCAAGGCGGAGGCAGTAGGCAGCGATTACGCTTCGATCGCGGTGGAACTTTCCGTCGCCATGAATGGCGAAGGATGGGTGCGAACACCCTTGCGGCTGGCGAACCTCGTCCTGACGGAACTGCCGCAGTGTTTGGGCGAAGCCGAGCACCTCATCGAGCTTGACTCGGAAAGCCGCGAATACGTGGCCTGGCTACGTGGAAAGCCCGATGCAGTGTGCCGCATCACGCTGCGCGGCCTGGTGGGTTTGGAAAGAGAC
>DASSFG010000712.1:0-5699 GCA_035694685.1 Pirellulales bacterium | reverse complement strand
GGTCCCACCATACCGATGCAAGCAGAAAGAGGTATCCGTGCCGAAAGACAAGACGCAGCGGTTCGCCGTACTGGGCGACCTGCACTACGAGACGCCCCAGGACGGCGACTACCGTGCCGCAAGAGCGCAGTTGTTGACCGCCAAGCCTGATGCCGTCTTTCAATTGGGCGATCAAGGCGGCTACAGCCATTGCGGCACCTGGCAATCGTTCATGGAAGGGCTCGATTTCTTGCGGGGCTTCGATCTCCCGTTCGCCACGCTGATGGGCAACCATGACATGGAAGGACCGGAGTATTCGTCAGACGCGGAAACCGTGGCCGCCTGGTGCGAAGCGTTCGGCACCGCAGTGCCCTACCGCGAGATCGACTTGGGCCATGCCGTGGCCCTTTGCCTCTCGACGACCCGTTTCCGCGGCAACCGCGGCTGCTGCCATGAAGTGTTTATCGATGACGCCCAACTCGCCTGGTTTGCGACCGCGCTGGCGAGGCACCGCCAGCGGCCGATCTTTGTCTTTTCACACGCACCGGTCATGGGCTCGGGACTGCGCGTCTTGCAAAACATCCACTTGAAATGTCCGAACGCCTGGCTCAACCACACGGACCGTCCCGAACGGTTCATCTCCCTGGTGCGCTCCAACCCTCAGATCAAGCTCTGGTTCTCGGCCCACAACCATCTGGGACACGACTATCCCGACTCGATCTCGCGGGTCGGCCATTGCACGTTCGTCCATACGGGCGTGATCGGCGAGGTCTCGCGAGACGGTCGCCGCCACAGCCGGCTGGTCGACCACGACCGCCGCGGCTACGTCCTATCGACGTTCGACCATCGCACGGGCGAAGTAGTCGCCAATTATCGCTACGACTACTCCAGCGGTGCGGCGGAGGTGCTCTCGCCCCACACCGCCGTCAACGGCGAAGTGCATTTCGCTCCGCCCGCGTTTCCGGCAGACCGGCCGTGGCTCGCGCTGGGCCGTAGCGTGTTTCTCATCGAGCGCGACATGCTAGTCGAATACGATGCCGAGCTGCGGTCGCCCTTGGGCGTCGTAGCCGAAGGGGTGGGTGCGGCACAGGTGCGCGTCACAGGCGGCGAACTGCAGATCGTCGGCCTGCGCGGCTCGGTCCGCGTCGTCCGTCCCAACGCTGCGGGCCGTTTTATGCAGGTTTTTGAGCCCAATCCTTGGCTTGAACAGCGGCTTTCGGCTTGATGGGGCGACCTTCAGCCCCTCCCCAGACATTGCCGCGCAGTGTACAATCGGTAGGTTCGGTGCCGGAGATCGTCCGGCGCGCCCTGGAATTGATAGGGAGGAGCTTATCGATGACTTCATCGCCCTTGCCTTGGTTGTCGATGATGCTGGCCATCGGCCTGATGACGCCGGCGTCGGTTTGGGCTTGTCCATTTTGCAACGCTCAAAGCAAAACCCTCAGCGAAGAGCTCGACGGCGCCGACGCCGCCGTGATCGCCAAATTGCTAAAAGGCCCCTCGAAGGAAGCGATCGCCGCCGGCAATGCCGACGCCGAATCGACCTTTGAAGTCGTGCAGGTGCTGAAAGGGCCCGAGAAACTCCCCAAGACCATCGGCGTGCTCTACTTTGGACAGCAGCCGAGCGGAACGCAGTTTTTGATCTTCGGCGTCGATCCCAAAAAGATTCAGTGGGCGGCTCCCAATCCGCTCTCGGCACGAGCAGTAAAATACGTCGCGCAGCTCAGCAAGCTTCCCAAAAAAGGAGCCGTCCGCCTGGCGTTCTTTCAGGAGTATCTCGAAGACCAGGAATCGTTGCTCGCCACCGACGCTTACGATGAATTTGCCCGAGCTCCTTATGCCGAAGTGAAAGACCTCAAAGAGCAGATGCACCGCGACCGCCTGTTGGCGTGGATTAACGATCGCGAAGTGCCGGCCTCGCGGCGGCGGCTCTATTTGACGATGCTCGGCGTTTGCGGGCAGCCAGACGATATTGCCGTCTTGGAACAGATGATCAAATCTTCCGACCGCCAGGTTCGGACGGCGCTCGATGCGATGGTGGCCTGCTATCTGATCTTAAAAGGCCCGGAAGGAATGCCGCTTATCGAAGAGCTGTTCCTGAAAAACAAAGACGCCGAATACACAGACACCTACGCCGCCATCATGGCATTGCGATTTCTCGGCCAAGAAGCCAGCGCGGTACCCAAGGAGCGTCTGCTGGGCGGATTGCGGGCCATGCTCGATCGCCCGCAACTGGCCGATCTGGTGATACCCGATCTGGCCCGCTGGCAAGATTGGAGCGCCATGGACAAGCTCGTGGAGCTATTCAAGAACGCTGATGAAGAATCGTCGTGGGTGAAGGTGCCGGTGGTCAACTATTTGCGGGCCTGTCCCAAACCCGAAGCCAAGGCCTATTTGACCGAGTTGGCAAAGCTCGACCCTGAAAGCGTCAAGCGGGCCAATACGTTCTTCCCGTTCGGAGGGGCCGCGCCGGCGTCAACAACCGGCGACGGCAAGACTGCCAAACAGCCGCTTGTTCCGCCCCCGGACAAGCCGGCAGGCGCCGCCACCGGGGCGAAACCAGCGAATGCAAAGAAAGGCCCCAAACCGGGGCAATCGTCGGCCAACGAAAGCGTGCCTGTCGTGCCGGCCCTGATTGGTGAAGTCGTCGCCATGGCTGACGACCCCAATGCCGCCAGTTCGCCGGAAGCGACGGACGCCGGCCAACATGGCAACGACGGCGTCATCACTGCGGCAGGCGCCGCCACGCAGGCCGAGGGCACGACAGCCAAGTTGAGCGGATTGCCCGGCGCCGGTACGGCTCGGGCCGTTTCCGGGCCGCCTGCTACGAACCGTTGGCAGGTAGCCAGCGTAACATTAGTTGCCGCGGTGGCCGTGTTTGGTTTGATTGTAACAATCCTGAATCGTAAATAGCCGATGAGTGTCGAGATCTCACCCGCCCCCGACCTGGTTGAAGACGATTACCGTCAATATAAGGCGTTGAGCACGCTGGCCGTGGTGAGTTTCGCGGCAGGCGTGTTGTCGGTCCTGACCTTTGTGGGCTGGTCGCTGGCGGCCATTCCCATGGTTGGAATTGTCGCCGGTTTACTGGCCGTGCGGCAGATCCGTGCAACTCCCGACGTTTATACGGGCGAGCACTTTGCTCTCGTGGGCACGTTGCTGTGCGGGTTGCTCTGGACGGGCGGTTGGTCGCGACTGGCGTATGTACACGCCACCGAGGTGCCGCCTGGCTACGAGCGGATCAGCTACGACGATTTGCAGGTCGACGAAGCCCAGCCCAACACGTTTCCGCCGGCCCGCGCGGTCGATCTCGACGGCAAGAAGGTATTCATCAAGGGCTATGTCTACCAACCGACCGGCGGGCAAACAAGCGGCCTGACGCGATTCATCCTGGTGCGCGACAAAGGCCAGTGCTGCTTCGGCGGCAATCCCAAAATCACCGACATGATCGAAGTTAAATTGAAGCGCGGTCTGGAGGCCGAGTTCAACATGCAGGTGCGGAAGCTTGCCGGCACGTTTCGCATCGGCGCCGGGCAAGGCATCGACGGTCTCACCGGGGCGCTCTATCATTTAGACGCCGATCACTTGGAATAGACTGACCTGGGCAGCATGTGCCAAAAGAAGTAGGGTGGGACCAACGAGCGGAGCAGCGCCGGCCCGCCATTGGCAGGCACCTCATGCCGGCCCCACGAATAATGAATCGCTTTGCGCTGCTAATCTGGCCGTTTCTGTCCTCGGCAATGATCTTGCTTGCCGGCTGTAGCGAGAACTCCGCTCCGGCCATGACGCATGGCTCGGCCAGCGCACCCAATCCGTCAGTCGGCGAACCGGCGGTCGCGAATACCGAACCGAATGAGGCCGCACCCGACTCGGGCGCGTCCGACTTGCCCCACACCACTGCGTCGCCCGAAGCGCAGGCGGCCACGGACGAGGCGCCGCCTTCGGAAGAACGGATTCGCGACATCAGCTTCGACGACTTAAAGTTCGACATCAACAAGGGCGATCCATTCAAGCGGTCGCTATTGAACGAAAAGATCGAAGCGCTCGACGGCAAACGAGTGCGCATTCGTGGTTACATTCTGCCGAGCTTTCAACAAACGGGGCTGACGCAATTCGTACTGGTACGAGACAATTTGTCGTGCTGTTTCGGCCCGGGCGCGGCGATCTACGATTGCGTGATCGTCGAAATGAAGCCGGGAGCTTCGACCGATTACAGCCTCTATCCGGTGGCCGTCGAGGGAAAGTTCACCGTCAGCGAGTTGCTCGACCCCGACGGCAAAACCGTGGCCATCTATCACCTCGATGGCGAGCAGGTCCGCTAACGCCGTTCTCGTGCGGCTGCTAGTCGCCGCTGCGCTCTGGCTCGATGGTCGGGCGCTCTTGGCCTGCCCCTTTTGCACGTCGCTCCGTCCGACACTGACGCAGGAGTGCGAGCGCGCCGATCTCGCTTTTCTGGGTGAGCTGGCGTCGGCCAAGGACACAACATGGAATGTTCGCGTGCATCGGGTGCTAAAGAGTGGCGACGGCCTGTCAAAGCAGATCGCTTTAGTTGAGCCCATCTGCGAGAGCGGCGACGTTCCACACCGCGGGAGCTTGTTGCTGGCGTTGGGCACGCGCAAGCCGGGCACGACAGCGAGCGACGTTGCCTGGAAGGTCGTCGCGCTCGACGAGCTGAGTTTTGGCTATGTTGCGCAAGCGCCCACTTTCAAAAAACCGGCTGTCGAACGCTTGCCTTACTTTTTGGATTACCTGGAGAACGCGGATCCGCTGGTCGCCGAAGATGCCTACCTCGAGTTCGGCCATGCTCCCTTCGACGAGATTGTAAAGCTCGCCGCGCGCTTGCCCATCGACCGCCTGCGGGCCTGGCTGGCTGACGAAGGGGTGTCAACCGATCGCAAGGGGCTCTACGGGCTGCTTTTGGGAGTGGCGGCCGAGGCACAAAGCCGCCACGACGTCGCTGACGACTTTTGGAAGTGGATAAACGCTCCGGCGAGTGACTTTCGCAGCGGTTTTGACGGCGTGCTCGGCGGCTATCTCTGGTTGGATCAAGGCAAAGCGCTCGCGCGCCTGGAGCACCTCTATCTCGACGATCCACATGCGCCGTCGGGCAACCTACGTCACCTCATAACAGCCTTGCGCGTGTATCACGACTATGGCCGCGGAATTCCACAAGATGAGTTGCTGAAAGTCTATCGCCGGCTGCTGGAAAAACCCGAGCTGGCAGCCGCCGCCATTGCCGATTTGCGCCGCTGGCGCGACTGGCAGGCACTCGATCGCGTGGCCTCGTTGTTCGGGCGCCCCGGATACGACGAAGCGGCCATCGAGCGCGAGATCATTGCTTATTTGCTCGCGTGTCCCTTGCCGGCGGCCCAGCCCCACGTGGCCCGCTTGCGGCGGCTCGTCCCCGACCGCGTCAAAGAGGCCGAGCGGCTGCAAAGCAGCGAAACGGAAGGAGAGTAAAGGCGGGCATCGATGCATGCGGCTTGGGACGCACAGATTCGATCGTTTAACCGCAGGCGGTACCCTCTGGGTGCGGCCCGCGCGTAGTGCCGCGATCGCGCGGGCCGTTGGCCCTGCGGTTAAACGATGCTCTCTCAACCCGCCTTCACCACGCTTTGCAAAATCCGCTGCTCACGCTTGTGTAACAACCGGCCCTCCCATTCCAAGACGAAGCGGTACATGAAGACGACCGCCGCGCATTCGGCCGCGGCCAACAGCAA
>DASSFG010000711.1:0-5020 GCA_035694685.1 Pirellulales bacterium | reverse complement strand
CGCCAATCGCATCGGTCCTAAGTCAACGACGACCACGTATAGACCTAGTCGCAGCACGTGCAGGTGCTTCCGCAACTCCCGATTCCTAGTCCAGAGTTGCGTTGAAGCCAACTGCCGGAGACGGCCCTACTTGTCACATCTTGCGCAGGCCACCCCCACTTCTACCGCGCACTCGCTAAAACCTCACCATCGCGCAGCGCTTAGCCATCTTACCGCATGTACCGCAGCCTGATCGCTTCATCTTCGCTGACCCGCTACGGCGAGCGCCGAGTAGACGGGCGCAGGATGCGGGGTTTGAACTCACCGCCGCCAGCGGTCGATACTGCTTGCTGCCCCTTTTGGTTGGGAACGGCGTTCTGCGTTGGCTCAATGAGGCATAACCGAACAATGCGCTCAAAGTGGTTCTCGCTGGCGGCCTTGGCATGCTTCATCGTGGCTCTCAACGCGCCGGCTGTGCGCGGCGAATCGTCAGCCCCGCAGATCAGCGACAAGCTGGCCAATAAGGTCCACCGCGTGCTGAATCATTACTATCAGCGGCCAATCAACACCAAGGACCAGAACTGCTGGGAGGTGATGCACTGGATCATCGCCTATGGTGTGAAGTCGCAGTTGCTGCGCGGCGGACCCGGCGGCCCGCACGTTAACTCCATCGGCTGGCTCTGCTACGGCGGCAAGTGCAATGGGCAGTCGCTGGTGTACGTCGATCAAGGCCGCATCGCGGCGGCGAAGGGGCCGCGCGTGCAGGGCCATCATGGGCAGTTCGTGGCGATTCTGGCCCAGGCAAAAGTGATGAAGGACTATTCGATGCAGGTCGGTCAGCAGGCATTCACCGTCGCCGACCTGATCGAGACCGAAAAACTGGGCTGCCAGGAAGGCATGGAATTGACCTTCAAGTTGATCGCTTTGGCGCACTACCTCGACCTGAATGAGACCTGGCTCAACTCAGCGGGCGAAGAATGGTCGGTCTCGCGGTTGGTCAAGGAAGAAATCAAAGCCCCCATCGTCGGCGCGGCCTGTGGCGGCACGCACCGCTTGATGGGGTTGAGCTATGCCGTCCACGAGCGGCAAAAGCGCGGCGAGCCCCTCGACGGCCAATTTGCCCGGGCCGACGTCTACGTCCGCGACTTCCACCGTTATACGTTCAGCCAGCAGAACGGCGACGGCTCTTTCAGTACCGAATGGTTCAAGGGACCGGGCGACCGGCCCGACCTGGAGCGGCGGTTGCAAACGACGGGACACATTCTGGAATGGCTCGTGTATTCCGTGCCGCCGGAGATGCTCGACGATCCTCGCCTGGTGCGGGCCGTCGATTACCTGGCCGGCATGCTGCTGAAAGACTCCGACAAGGAATGGCCGATCGGCACACTGGGCCACGGCTTGCACGCGCTGGCCATGTTCGACGAGCGGGCCATCAAACACCGCGCCCCCTCGCCGCCGCCCCTGGCACGCCGCCGCCGTACGGGTGGATCGAACGGCGCCAGACACTGAGCATCGGGGATTCAATAATCTCGACGCCTCCGCTCGCCACAGGCGAGCGGCACACGTTAGTGTGCCGGTAGTACGTGAGCAAAGCTCTTAGCGTCACGCTGCCGAAAGAATTGACATCACCGGGAGGCTTACGCCTCCGCTCGCCACAGGCGAGAGGCACACGTCAGTGTACCGGTAGTACGTGAGCAAAGCTGTAGCGTCACGTTGCCAAAAAATTGACATCACCGGGAGGCTTACGCCTCCCGCTCGCCACAGGCGAGCGGCACACGTCAGCAATGCCGGTCACGCGAGTTCAATGCGGCGATGCTCGATCTGTTTGGGATCGAAGATGCCCAGGCCAAGTGTGGCGGCAAGCGGAACGTGTTCGGGCTGTCGCATCTCAAACTGTTCTGACGGCGCCTTGATGCCACCGCTCACCTCCACCATGCGATACTCTCCTTCGAGGCCCATCCTGGCCACCGAGGGCCAGCCTTCCTCCGCCCGCTTGGCGTCGATGATCCGCCAGCCGACGTGATCGATGGCCACCGGGTCGGTCGCAAACAGCAGGCTCTTGTATTCCCAGGTGGCAAAGGTCTTATTCCAGTTGCCCGGTCCGCCTTCCCACGTGCCGAGCAAGCCGTCGAGAATCTGCAGTACGGCCTTCTCTCGAATGGGCGGCAGCGACACGGCCGCCGGAATGAACTCACCGCACTGGTTGATCGCCACGCCGTGATAATAGCCCGAGGTCGGGCTGAAACTCGAGATGTGGCTGCGGGCCACGTTGTTCACTGAACCGTGAGAAAGGTTCTTCAGCGACAGTGTCACGCCCGCCGAGCGATGGTCTTTCAGCACCGGTATGCAGACGAACTTGTCGACCTTTTGCGAAATGATCTTTGACAGGTGCGAGCGAAAACGACGATCGTCTTGCCGGTCGAGCTTGGGATTGCAATAGGCCATCTCGCGATAGACGTCGCGATCGTAACCGGCCACGTGGTCTTTGGGCTTGCCCGGCAGAAAGCCGTCGATGTCGAGCTGCTGATCATCGTAACTCGTCGACGAGCATTCCCAATGCACGCCCTCGGGCAGAATTTTGTCGTAGCCGCACGTCAAGAATTCGTCGCGGTAACGTTCAAACACCAAGATGTCGTGGCGGCGAACGCCGGCCGATTGCAGGCCGTCGATGATTTCCCAAACAACTTCGAAACTGGAGATCGAATCGGGCTTGCCAACCGGCACGACCTTGATGCCCACACGATCGCCCGGCGAAAAAAAGTACCGCCAGGCTTCGGTGGCGTCGCCGCTGCCCACCAGTTCGCGGAGACCGCGGTCGATCATGGCGTGTACCGCCTGGCGATCGCGCCGCTTGTTCTCGATCGAACCTGGGTGATGCACCTCGACCACTTTGCCCGGAAAGGGACCGGGGATGCCTAGCCGCTTGCCGCCGGCCAGGCCAAGCGGCGCCTGGCCGCCTCCAAGCCACTTCCGACTCAGCCAGCCCGCCGCAGTACCTCCGGTTAATCCCAATGCCGTGCCGGTGACAAACGATCGTCGGTCCATTCGAGCACCTCGCCAAGAGAATCGCGACCATGCCCCACCAGAGCCAGTTATACCCTGCCGCCGCGAGCTTTTCAGCAGGTCATGCCGGCAGTGTCTGTCGGGCGGCCAGTACGTCGCGGAGCGCGGCGGGCACGTCGTCAGCTAAGGCCGTCAGATGCCCCATTTTGCGGCCGGGCCGGGCAGCCGCCTTCCCGTACAAGTGAAGCTTCACGTTCGGGCAAACACATAACTTCTGCCAGTTCGGCTCGCCCGATTGCCACAGGTCGCCCAGCAAGTTGGCCATCGCGGCGGGACACATCAGCCGCGTCGACCCCAACGGCAATCCACAGATAGCCCGAAGCTGCTGCTCGAACTGGCTGGTGACCGAAGCGTCGAAGGTGAGATGGCCTGAATTGTGTGGCCGCGGGGCCAGCTCGTTGATCAACAACGAGCCGTCGGTGGTAACGAAGAACTCGACGCACAAGACGCCCACCGCGTCAAGCTGTTCCAACACGGCGCGTGCGATCGACACGGCTTCGTTCGTGATTCGCTCGGGCAATGGCGCCGGCGCCAGCGAGACGTCAAGAATATGTTGGTGGTGCGTGTTGGCAATCACGCCATAGTCGACGATGGAGCCGTCCATTCCGCGGGCCGCTACGACGGACGCTTCACACTCGAAATCGACCCAGGCCTCGAGCACGGCTTCGTCGGTCGCCAGGGCCTGCCAGGCGCCGTCGAGCGCTTCCAGATGCGTGAGCTTGACCTGCCCTTTGCCGTCGTAGCCCCAGCCGGCCGTCTTGAGCACCGAAGGGAGACCCAGTTGGCGCACCGCGCCGGCAAGTTCCTCGGCACTGTGGACCGGCAGGAACGGCGTCACTGGGAACCCGTGCGATCGCAAAAACGTCTTCTCTCGCAGCCGATGCTGGGTGGTGTGCAAGACCGAGCCGGCTGGTCGGACCGCCGCACATTCGGCGGCCGCCGCGGCCGTGGCCGCGGGAACGTTTTCGAATTCAAACGTCACGACCGAGACTTGTCGTGCAAATTGTCGGACGGCGTCGAGATCGTCGTAGGCGGCGTTGATCTCCAAGTCGGCCACTTGGCCGGTAGGCGTGTCGTCTTCCGGCGAGAGCGTATGTACCCGATAACCCATGCGACGCGCGGCGATGGCGAACATCCGGCCAAGCTGTCCGCTGCCCAATACGCCGACCGCGGCGCCGGGCAGGATCACGCCGCTCACAGGTTGCGATCTCCCAACACGTCGCGAGTCTGTTCCTCGCGGAATTGCTTCAAACGCTCGCGCAGCTCGGGGCGGCTGTTGGCCAAGATGGCGATGGCCAACAGCGCCGCGTTCATGGCGCCCGCCTTGCCAATGGCCAACGTGCCGACGGGAATGCCGCCCGGCATCTGTACGATGCTTAGCAGTGAATCAAGGCCATTCAGCGACTGGCTCTGCACGGGCACGCCCAGCACGGGCAAAGTGGTTTGCGCGGCGACCATGCCCGGCAGGTGGGCTGCGCCTCCCGCACCGGCGATGATCACCTCCAACCCGCGCGATTCTGCCGTCGTGGCATATTCGCTCAGCCAGGCGGGCGTGCGGTGTGCCGAGACGACGAGGCATTCATGGGGAATCCCGAACCTCGTCAGCACATCGTCGGCATGGCGCAGTGTGTCCCAGTCGGACTTGCTGCCCATCACAACGCCTACGAGAACACCGGTTTCCGACGCCATCGTTTCAGCCAAAGTTGGTAATGTCAGAACAAAATCGTACTGCCACGCGGCAGCGAAGTCGAGGGTCAGCCTTCGCTCGCCACAGGCGAGCGGCACGCGTCAGTGTGCCGGTAGTACGTGGCAAACCTGTTAGCGTGGCGCTGTTCGAAGGAATCGACATCACCGGGAGGCTGACGCCTCCCGCTCGCCACAGGCGAGCGGCACGCGTCAGTGTGCCGGTAGTACGTGGCAAACCTGTTAGCGTGGCGCTGTTCGAAGGAATCGACATCGCCGGGAGGCTGACGCCTCC
>DASSFG010000710.1:0-3123 GCA_035694685.1 Pirellulales bacterium | reverse complement strand
GTGATTTGTGGGCGCGAAGACCGAATCGTCGATTCTCAGGAGGTGTATTCGGCGGTCAAGGACATTCCGAATTACCGCTTCGTGATGGTTCCGTCTTGTGGCCACGCGCCGCAGCTCGAATGCTCGCGGTTGATCAACCGTTTGGTCGTCGAGTTTCTGAGCGCCGCCGCGCCTGCGACTTAACAAATGATCGCGCACGGATGCGCCAACTCTGAGCCCTTCCATGTGGTTTGTCACATTCGTAATTAAAAGCCTTTTGCGGCAGCCTGCCAGGTCGTCGTTCACCGCGATCGGAATTGGCCTGGCGGTCGCGGCGACGGTGTCGCTCGTGGGCATATCCAAAGGTTTTGAGAAGTCGTACCTGGAGCTCTACTCGAAGCGCGGCGTCGATCTGGTCGTGCAACGATCTGGACGCACCGACCAGGTGACCAACACGCTCGACGAAAGCATTGGCGAGCGCCTGCGCGAGTTGCCCGGAGTGAAACAGGTGGTTGTCGCTCTGGTCGACGTCATATCGTTCGAGGACGCCGACCTTTATGTGGTCCTCGTCATTGGTTGGCCGCCGGCTAGTCCGGTATTCGATCATCTTGAAATCATATCGGGTCGACGCCTGAACGATTCGGACGAAGAGGCGGTCATGCTGGGCCGCGTGTTGGCGGGCAACCTTGGCAAGCACGTCGGCGACAGCATCGAGCTCTACGGACAGCAGTTCCAGGTCGTCGGCCTGTTCGAAACGACCAGCGTCTATGAAAACGGTTCGGTCGTCGTTCCGCTGGCTGTGCTGCAGCGGTTGACCGACCGGGAACACCAGGTGACCGGCATCACGGTCGAGGCCACTCCCGGCTCGGGCAGTGACGAGCTTGAAGAAGTAAAGAACCGAATCCACCAGATCGATGCCGGATTGGATGTGCTGGCCAGTGGCGAGTTCGTGGCCAGCATTACGCAGATACGAATGGCCCGCGCGATGGCCTTGGTCACGTCGATCGTGGCCACGGTGCTGGGTGGCATCGGCGTGCTCAATACCATGGCAATGTCGGTATACGAGCGGACGCGCGAGTTTGGCTTGCTGCGCGCATTGGGCTGGTCGCGACGAAGAGTGGTGAGAACAATCGTGGCCGAGTCGGTGTCGCTGGCGCTGGCGGGAGCGATGCTCGGGTCGCTCATCGGCCTGGCTTTGCCGAAGTTGCTCGCCCAGGTGCGTGCGATGTCGGGCCTGATTGAAGGGAATATCGATCCACTGGTCGTCGTGCAGGGCTTCGCCATCGCCTTGCTCATGGGATTTCTGGGCGCGGCCTATCCGGCCTACTGGGGCGCGGGCCTGCGGCCCGTCGAGGCGCTGCATCATAAGTAGAATCGCGGCAGGATCGGCGCGCTGGGCTCGATTTCGCCACCGTTAGTCACGCCGCTCGCCGGCCGCCGTTTATCGCGCGGAGACATCGGTAACAGGCGTCGCGGACTGCCTTTTCGCGTACATCGTCGAAGAGCCGATATCCCATCTTGTTCGTGACGTAGGCGAAGCCAAGCTGTTCTTGAGGGTCGGCCATCCCAAAGGAACCACCAGCGCCCGGGCAACCGAACGCGGTTGGCCCGGAGCCAAACCGCATGTCGAGGCTGGGCCGTGAAAAGCCGAAGCTGTATTGCGTTTCCATCTTCAGGACGGCGTCGCGCAGTCCCAGTTGCGGCGGAGCCGGAGGTGCGATCAGTTCTCGCCAGGTCCGCGGCGTGATGCCCAATTCCTGCCCGCCGGTAGCCAAACTGCCGTAAATGCGTGCAATGGCGCGCGCCTCGCCTATCCCATTGGCGGATGGAATTTCAATGCCGCGAAACTCGGCATTGCCGATGTCGGCGGGATTCCGCAATCGAAGTGTCTTGACGGAGCGAGCAACCAACGATCGCGGCCAGATTCCGGCCAAAACCATACCGAGCGGCAGTTCACCGAGATGCCAGAGCAGCGTCAGACGGTGGTAACCCTGAATACACGCCAGCCGTTGCTCGTCAATGTGTCCTGGCAGGCCAATGTAGAATTCCGCTTGCAGTGGACCCGAGACTTCATCGCGGAAAAACGCGCCGAGGCTGCGACGTTGCGGATCAATTCGCCGGATAAGCTCGCTTTGATACCAGCCCAGGGTGAGCGTGTGATACCCGTGTCTCATGCCAGGTGTCCAAGCGGGCGACTGCCGCGCCAGGATTTCAGCAAAGGCATCATAATCGGCCACTTCTTGTGCCGACAGGGGTCGATCGATTGCGATCAAACCGCTCTGGTGCGCCAGTAGTTGCCGAACGGAAATGCGACGCTTGCCTCGTTGATGAAACTCAGGCCAATAGTGGACGACGGGAAGGTCCAGCTCGAATAGGCCACGGCTGTGAGCGACGGCCATCGCAGCGGCCGCCATGCCCTTGGAAACGGAGAAAACGAGGGACAACGTGTGCTGCGTCCAGGGCAGAGAGTTCAACGCACAGCGCTGCCCACCCCAGAGGTCAACCACTTTCTGGCCGCGGTGGTAGATTGCACAGGCGGCGCCGTGCTCGCCACGCTCGACGAAGTTACGTTCGAATTCACGACGTACATCGCGAAACTCGAGCGCCTCGGTGCCCTCGATGAGGGCCGGCGTACTCTGTTTCCGCGCCATCGAGTCGACTCCACCTTCCGCGGCCTGTTAAACTCGCGGCTTGTTAAGCGGCCGTCCCATAACCTGTATGAAATGGGATTCTAGCGGGCGAGGGGAGCCGAGCCAATCCGGATCGTTCGAGATCGCGGGCGGCGGTCGATGGGCGGGGCATTCGGTGGGGCGCGACGCGATTGTTCCTTGCCTTCGCCGGCTGCGCCGGTAGAATGTAGACGTCAGCCCGGCGACGAGGCCAACTGCTTGGTTGAGTAATAATCGATAGTTGATCGGATGACTAGTTGAAGAGCAATCCGGCGCTTACCGGAGGGCTCGTTTAAAAGTAAGCCGACGCGGTGGAGTACCTCAGGGTGCTTCGCCCGTCGGCTTTTTTTGTTTCGCGCTTTGACGAAAAGAAACGTCCAGATGCGAGGAGTAGGACAATGGCGGGTCGACCATCTCAGACGGGGGATTTCAATCTAACCCTCGACGACGACGAGCGATGGGAACTTATACGTGC
>DASSFG010000709.1:0-6749 GCA_035694685.1 Pirellulales bacterium | reverse complement strand
AATCTGCACCGAGTTCGGCAGGACTCCCTGGTCGGATAACGGCAAGGGGCGAAATCATTGGCACCGCGCGTTCACCTGTCTGCTGGCAGGCGCCGGCGTCAAGGGTGGAATCGCCTACGGTGAGACCGACGAATTTGGCATTCAGGTCACGGGCGACCCTTGCCACGTACACGACTATCACGCGACGATCCTGCACCTGATGGGCATCGACCACGAGCGACTGACCTACCGTTACGCCGGCCGCGACTTCCGCCTCACCGACGTCGCCGGCAACGTGCTCACGCCGATTCTGGCGTAAAGCCTCATTTCCGCGCGCCGTTAGGGATAGCCGCAGCGGCGGCACCAGCCTTTGGAGTGCGGCGATTTATCGCCGCTTTTGTCGGTCGCGGAGCGACCTTTCTTTCGTCGTGGCGGTTGTTGATGCGCCGGCCAGCGCATCAAAAGAAAGCGGCTCCGCCGCAACTCAAAGCGGCGATAAATCGCCGCACTCCAAAGGTTGCGACCCATCACACCTCCGGCAGCAGATTGTCGCTCAGATCGTCGCGTACTGCGAGGCTCGCCGCCAGACCGCCCTTGCCGATGAAGATGCCTTCCCAGGCCTGGCTCACGCAGACCAGTGCGATGGCTGCCGCGAAGGTGGCCAGCGAGAAGAGGAAAAAGCCGCCGGCAAATTGGCCGGTCCATTGCTTGGCACTGCCCAACAGCGTCGGCAACAAGAAGCCTCCCAGGCCGCCCGCGGCGCCGACCAGGCCTGTGACCGTGCCAATTTGTTTGCCGAACCGCTGCGGCACAAGCTGAAACACCGCGCCGTTGCCCATGCCTAAAAGACCCATGATGGCCAGCATCAACAAGGTTCCGTAAGCCAGCGACGGCGACAGCGCCAGGCCCAGTAAAAGCGTGCCGACGCCGAGGTAGAGCAGCGTCAACAGCCGGACGCCGCCGATGCGATCGGCCAAATACCCGCCAGCGGGCCGCAGGAACGACCCGGCCACCACGCACAGCGTCGCGAAGCTGCCGGCCGCCGCTTTCGTCAGCCCGTATTGATCGTGAAAGAAGATGTTCAGGAAGCTCGCCAAGCCGACGAAGCCGCCGAACGTTACCGCGTAGAACGCACAGAACCACCACAGGTCGCGCTCGCGTGCGACCGCCGCATACGCCGCCAGCGTTTGTGGCGGCGGTTGTGTCGGGCTGTCTTTGGCGGCCAACAAGAAAAACACAAGCACCGCAACGACCGGCACGACGGCCAACCCGAACACGCTATGCCAGCCGATCGCTTCGGCCAGCCGCGGGCCGAAGAACGTGGCCAAGGCCGTGCCGCTGTTGCCCGCTCCGGCGATGCCCATTGCCAGCCCTTGGAATTGAGGCGGATACCAACGGCTGGCCAACGGCAGGGCCGCGGCGAAACTCGCACCCGCAATGCCGAGCATCAAACCCACCGCCAGCAAGGCGCCGAAGCTATTGGCGGCGAGCCAGGCGAGCACCAGCGGTACGATCGTCAGCGCCATGCCCGTCAGCGCCGTCCGCCGCGCGCCGATGCGGTCGGTTAAGTAACCCAGCACCAGCCGCAAGAGCGCGCCGCCGAGAATCGGCACGGCCACGAGCAGGCCGCGCTCGGCCGCCGACAGGCGAAAGTCGGGCACGATCGAGTTGGCCAAGGCGCCGATCAGCACCCAGACCATGAAGCTGACGTCGAAGTACATGAATGCGGCCAGCAGAGTCGGCCAGTGGCCGGCCCGGCGGAATTCACGGAAGTGCATGGGGTGAGGGATTAGGGGTGAGGGATTAGGGACTAGGGAGTAGGGAGTAGGGAGTAGGGACTAGGGAGTAGGGAGTAGGGAGTAGGGAGTAGGGAGTAGTGGTGAACCTCGCTACGGCCTATCGAGTGACCACCGTGCCGATTTTTCTCAGTCGCACGGCGCAGGCTTTGTAAGCGGGCTGTTTTGAGTAAGGGTCGAATACGGCGTGCGTCAGTTGGTTGACGGTCTCATAGTGCATGGGCAAAAAAATCTGTCCTTGCGGTACGTTGCGGGTCACGAAGGCACGTGCTTCGATGCGGCCACGCTGCGATTCGACAAAGATCCATTCGTCCGGCCGTATGCCGAGTGTCTCAGCGTCGGCCGGATTGATTTCGATGTAGACGCTCTGCGGGTAAAGCTTGCGCAACACCGCGGATTTCTTGGTGCGAGTCTGCGTGTGCCATTGCGCGGCGCTGCCGCGGCCGGTGAGCAAGGTGAATGGGTAGCGTTGATTCGGCGGTTCGCGCAACGGGCGTGGCGGCTCGAACACAAATCTGGCTCGGCCGTCGGCGTGGAAAAAACGGCCATCGGCAAACAGACGGCGCTGTAGGTCAGGCTTTCCAGCCTGACAATCGTCAGGCTGGAAAGCCTGACCTACATAGGGCCACTGGATGCCACCCTGCTCGTCAAGCGTGTGATAGTCGTCGATGCCGCTGAAATCGCAAGGCTGGCCACGTGAAAGTTCTTTGAGGATCTGAAAGACTTCCTCAGGCGAGGTCCAGCGCTCAAACAGCTCGCCGCAACCCCAGGCCTGAGCAATGAGCCGAAAGATCTCGAAATCGGTGAGTGCCTGTCCGGGCGCTCGGGCGACTTTTTTCACCAGCCCGATGCGGCGTTCGGAGTTGATGAACGTGCCCTCCTTTTCTCCCCAGCCGGCGGCCGGCAACACGAGATCGGCCAGTTGCGCCGTTTCGGTCGAGTGGTACATGTCTTGAACCACCAGAAATTCCAGCCGTCCCAGCACGTCGAGCAATTCGTGCTGACTGATCCACGAATGTGCCGGATTGGTGGCAATGACCCACAGCCCCTTGATCTTGCCCGAGAGGATTCGTTCCAGGATCTCGTGAAAGGCCAGACTATTTTGTTGCGGGATGCGGGCCGGGTCGATTGCCAACAGCCTGGCGATCTTTTCACGGTGCTGGGCGTTGGTGAAGTCGTGTCCGCCCAGCAGATTGGTCGTGTTGCTGAACAGCCGCGAGCCCATGGCGTTCGCCTGGCCGGTGATCGAATTTGCTCCGGTGCCGGGCCGGCCGATATGGCCGGTCATAAGTGCCAGGTTGATGATGCTCTGTGCGGTCCGCACGCCCTGATGGCTCTGGTTCACTCCCATCGTCCACCAGAACGAGACGCGCTGGCCTTCGTGAATCGTGCGGGCCAGCTTCTCAATCGCTTCCACGGTCAGGCCGGTCGTCTCTGACACCCGCTCAGGCAGGTAATCGGCGACAAAGGCCGCGAACGCCTCGAAGCCGTTGGTATGCGCGTCGATAAATTCACGCTCGATCCATCCGCGGGCGATCAGAATGTGCGCCAGGCCGTAGAACAGATCGAGGTCGCTTTTGGGCTTCAACGCCAGGTGCTGCGTGGCATACATGGCCGTTTCGGTCCGCCGCGGATCGACGACGACGATTTCGGGCCGATGGGGGTTGCGCATCACGCGCTGCCAGAGGATCGGATGGGCGATGCAAGGGTTGGCGCCGACTAATACCAGCACGTCCGACTCTTCGAGATCCTGATAGGTGTAGGGCGGAGCATCGAAACCGAACGACTCCTTGTAGGCCACCACCGCGCTGGCCATGCACTGCCGCGTGTTGCCGTCGCCGTGAATCAGGCCCATGCCGAACTTGGCCAACGCACCCAGCAAGGCCATTTCTTCGGTGGTAATCTGGCCGGTGCTCAGAAACGCCACCGATTCAGGGCCATGTTCACCGAGAATCGCTTTGAAGCGGGCGGCAAAGGCACCGAGCGCCGTGTTCCAATCGGTCGCTTCGAGTTTGCCGCGGCTGTTCTTCAACAGCGGCGTGACGGCCCGATCCGGGGCGTCGAGCACGCTTAAGCTCTCCCAACCTTTGGGGCACGCCATGCCGCGATTGACCGGATAATCGGTGGCAGGCGTCAGGCCGATCGCGGCATTCTGCCGCAAGTGAACGTTGAGGGCACACCCGGTCGAACAGTAACCGCAGACCGAGGTTGTGGTGGCGTCGGGCGTTTGACCGACGGGAACCTGACCCAGTCCGAAACCACCTGGCGCCAGCAGCATCTCGCGAGTCAAGGAGCCGTCTCGCTCAAGCAACAAGTTCGCCAGCGACTGAATCATGTGCCGACTCCTCCCGGCATCCTGGGCGGGGCCACGGCGGCGAAGAACAGATAGCGTTCGAGCAGTTCGCCGGTGAGACAAGCGGCGAACAAGGCAATTGCCACGAGACTAATCAACGGACCACCGGCATTGCCCGACGACGAGCCGACCTGAAACAACATACCCGGCAAGGCGATCCCGCCCAAAAAGCCGCAGATAAACCGCGATTTGACGACCGCGGCGAGCTCTCCGCGCATCAATTCCGCCGAACGCCGCGACGCGGACGCCTGTTTTTGTCGCAGGTGGCGAAAGACCGATGCTTCGACGAGGAGCTTGGCGAACATCGATGACGCCAGCACCACGCACAAGGGTCGGCCGTAGGTAGCCAATATCTCATTTGGATGTAGCCTTTCGCTGCAGGCCGCGGTGACGAGCGACGTGGCCAGCGCCGTGGCTGCACCGAGCGCGAACGTAGTGAGCAAAAACTTGAGTGTCGTCGCGGCGGCATTCCAGAAGGCACGCCGCGTCACGACGTAAACCATCACTGAACAGAGCACGCCCGCCAGGCCGCAGCCGACGACCGCGAAGCCCAGGAAATTCTCCATCACGTCATTGCTGGTCGACCGCCAGGTCGAGGTGGCGTAAGCGACCGCGGCTGCGGCGAACAGTCCAAAGGCGAGGATCTCGCGGCTCAGCCAACTGGTGCGCAGCCCCAGCAGCGCACGAAACGCGTACCGTGGCCGGCCCAAGTGAAACACGCTTGCGCCCAAGGCAATCAGCCCCAATGAGAGGGCACTGGCCGAGTGTACGCGGTGGACGGCGGCCAGTGCTCCGCCGCCAGAGACAATGCGCATGACTAATTCGACCAGAAAGGCGCCCACGGAAAGTTGGGTGAGCACCAACATCACGATCAGCGGCCGATGAGCGTGCTCTCGTTTGACTGAGTAGTAGTCGGCCGGCAGCAGGTTGCGCGGCAGCGGGCGCGCGGTTTTGTAGTTCGTGGTCGGGAACGTGATGGTTGGTTCAGGCGCTCCGGGCAGAAACGAATTCGTTTCGCAATTGGCGACGACGTCTTGCGGCCGCGCGACGGTAATACGGATCGCTTCGTGCGGACAGGCCTGCACGCAGGCGGGCGCTTCGCCGACCGTAAGCCGCTGACTACATAGGTCGCACTTGCGAACGATGCCGAGTCGCGCGTTAAACTTGGGCACGTCGTAAGGACAGGCGAACACGCAGTATTGGCAGCCAATGCACTGGTCGTCGAGGTGCTTGACGATGCCCGTCTCGGGATCTTTTTCATAAGCCCGAACCGGACAAGCACTCATACAAGCCGGCTCGAGGCAGTGATGGCAGGCGGTCGTCGCATGCTGCAAAATCGGCAATTCGGCGGTGCCTCCGTGCAACAGGCCGACGTCGCGCCACGTCTCGTGGTCATCGAGCCCATTTAGCGTATGGCAGGCCGTTACGCACGATTTGCACCCCGAACAACGATCGAGGTCGACTTCAAACGCGTACTGTTCCCCCGGTTTGGGCGGCGAGGCGGGCAAAAGCGAGCGATAGTACTTTGCCTGAATTGGGCCATCTGCCGCGTCGTGAAGTTGTGAGAACCGCTCCACGGCCGACAGGTCGTGCTGCTCGGCCAGCAACGACGCTAACAGCGCGGAGGTGTCCCTCGGTGCCGGGCCGTGCGGGGCCGGCAAGCGAGCAGAGTTTCGTTCGGCCGTG
Source organism: Pirellulales bacterium (assembly GCA_035694685.1). GTDB lineage: Bacteria > Planctomycetota > Planctomycetia > Pirellulales > JAICIG01 > DASSFG01. The sequence continues at coordinate 935 of DASSFG010000709.1, read as the reverse complement.
AGCGCAGTTGGCGGCAAGTTAGATGCTCAGTTGAAGTCGGCGTGTTTGTCAGCAGCTTTAGAAATCGCCCGGATTTCTGGATAGATAGATAAACGGCCGCACGCCGCCGTAGCCGTGAAGCGGTGTGATTCCATGGCGCAGCGCGCAGCCCTCATTGTGCTGCGCATCTCGCGCGTCAGCCGCGTAGCGGCGAGATAGTTTAGCCGTGGGCGCAAGCCCACGGTGCTGAAGCAATAGATTAGGAAAGCCGCGTAGCGGCGACAGAGGTAGAGCGCTATTCGTTCTGTCGCCGCTACGCGGCTTCGCTGATCGTTGGCGTTGCCTTCCGTGGGCTTGCGCCCACGGCTAAAGTCTGCCGTCCCTGCGGGACTGGAGACGGCAAGGGCCGCGGCGCGAGACTTGTGTAGCGCAACGAGCTTTAGCTGGTGGTTTTTATACGAGACGTTCATCTTCTTTAGCCGGCTAAAGCCAGCTCAGGTTTTCAATTGAGTATGGCCGCCAACCACCGGCTAAAACTGGCGCCGAACACGAGCTGTCGCATTCGGCTAGCGTCGTTATAAACCCAACACGCTGGGCAATGGCGGACCGACGACGCAACCCTTCGGAAGTCTGCGATTAGCAGGCCGTGTACCGATGCACCGCGGGATGCCGTTTTTTTCGGAAAGCCGAAGCGATTCCACCGTCAGCAGTGCTACAGGCTGCCTTACGATTAGGCGTCACTGCGCGACATATCAGCAGTAGGAGCGCGGTGGCAAACCTCGAAAGGCCAGAACTGCTTCGGCTTTCCGAACAAATCCCCACCGCGCGGGTCATGGGCACGCGGGCTGCGTTGTGCGGCTGGCGAAATGCTGTCTCAGCGTGTGCTTGGAGTGATCCATTGATTCGATCGAACACGAAGACCGTTGTCGTCATCGGCAACGGCATGGTCGGCCACC
>DASSFG010000708.1:0-3420 GCA_035694685.1 Pirellulales bacterium | reverse complement strand
TCTTTGAATCCCCGCACAGTCGGCAGCAGCGCGGGCAACGCCAACGGGATTCGTTCAACCGCAGGCGGGTACCCTCTGGGTGCGGCCCGCGCGGCGGCGAACCTCGCGCGGGCCGCTGGCCCTGCGGTTAAACGACCATCCTGGTTACCACCTGTCAGTTCGGTGATAACCTCCGATTACGATGGGCGGTCAGTCGGAACAGGCGGTGCCCCTTAGCCAGCGCGGGCACTTGGCTGATATAATCATTAGGTCGTTTCTCGAAGCCGCGACCGAGCCTCTGCTCTGACCCACAAAATGCACTGCCATAACTTCATCGCTGCACCGAAATCGCGACGCCAGATGCTGGTGGACTGCGCCAATGGCTTCGGCGCAGTGGCCCTCGCGGCCCTGTTGGGCGAGCGATCCGTTGGCGCGGCCAGCGATGCCGGTCCGGCGGCACCTCGGGGCAATCACTTTGCGCCGCGGGCCAAGAGCGTCATTTTCCTTTATATGGATGGCGGCCCATCGCAGGTCGATTCGTTCGATCCTAAGCCGCGACTCGATCGCGAGCATGGCGAGCCGATCAAAATGAAGGTGCCGGCAACGCAGTTCAACAACGTGGGCAAAGTGCTCAAATGCCCTTGGCCGTTCCGCCAATACGGCGCAAGCGGCATCCCGGTGAGCGACCTTTTCCCGCACGTCGCCGGTTGCGTCGACGATTTGTGCATCGTGCGGTCGATGGTCTCGAAGTTTTCCGAGCATACGAGCGCCAACTATTTCTTGCACACCGGCTCGGGCATGCAAGGCCGGCCGAGCATGGGAAGTTGGCTCACCTACGGCCTGGGTAGCGAATGCGACAACTTACCCGGCTTCGTGGTGCTCAACGGCGGTTTGATTCCGGTCGGCGGGCTCGATAATTTTGGCGCCGGGTTTTTGCCCGCCACGTATCAAGGCTCGGTGTTCAAACAAGGTAAGCACGCGGTCGAGAACGTTGAGCCCACCGAGCCGACGGCCGAATTGCAACGCAGCAAGCTCAAGCTGCTGGGCCGTCTCGACCAGGAGTTGCTCGAGCGCACCGGTCACAACGACCAGCTCGAGGCGGCCATCGCCAATTACGAGCTGGCATTCCGCATGCAGACCGCCGTCCCTGAGTTAATGGACCTCGACCGAGAGACGATCGCCACCAAGCGGCTGTACGGCTTTGAAGCGGCCGATCCGCTGACGCGCGGCTATGGCGGCTTGTGTTTGCTGGCGCGGCGGCTCGTGGAGCGCGGCGTGCGGTTTGTCGAGCTGACGTGCCCCGGCGTCGGGGCCGATCGCTGGGACCAACACGGCAACCTCAAGGACGGGCATGAGAAAAACGCGCGCGTCGTCGATCAGCCGATCGCGGGACTGTTGAAGGATCTGCGCGGGCGAGGGTTGTTGGATTCGACGCTCGTCATCTGGGGCGGCGAGTTCGGCCGCACGCCGATGGCGCAGGGCGCCGACGGCCGCGATCACAACCCCTTCGGCTTCACCATGTGGCTGGCCGGCGGCGGCGTGAAAGGCGGCCTGATATATGGCGCGACCGACGATTACGGGTATTACGCGGTCGAAAACCGCGTGGAAATTCACGATCTCCACGCCACGATGCTGCACTTGCTCGGGCTGGACCACACGCGGCTGACCTTCCGCTTTGGCGGTCGCGACATGCGTCTCACCGACGTCCACGGCAATGTCGTACATGACATTCTGGCGTAGGTCAGGCTTTCTAGCCTGACACCCGTCAGGCTGGAAAGCCTGACCTACGTATCGAACAGGCATGCGATTCATTCCACATGTACGTTATCCGTCAGTTTTACCTCGAAGTCGGCATCTCGTATCACGGTGTCTTCGGTCCCTCGGCCGAGCGTGTTGGCCGCAATCAAATTGCCGCGCCCTTTGCCTCGCAGACATAGGGCGGCGCGGGTCTTTTTCTCGGCACGCGTTTCCACAACGCTCGACCCAGTGAGGCTGACGAAGTCAGAGTCTTGGCAGTAAATGCCATAAGGTTGGCCGTCGAGAACCTGGCACCCGTTCACGTTAATTCGTTGGCAGCGAATGATTTCTAGCAGCCCTTCCCGTTCGAGCGGCGGGGCGCCGGCGACCGTGTGCGCTCCAGTCTGGCAATCGTGCAGAATGCTGCCGCTGAAGATGCAATCGTGGCTGTCGATGAGCCGCACGCCGGTACACAGTTCGCGCTCGCCGTAGTCGGGATTGTGGTCGAAGCTGTTGGCGGCCATGACGATGTTGCGCGAGCCGTCGACTTCGAGGTTGCGGTGGTGCCCGCTGTAGACGACGTTGCCAGAGATTACGACGCCGCGGCAGGCCACTAGGTGTACATTGATCTCTTGGCTGCCGATCAAGTTGTCGGCAATGGTGAACATGCCGGCCTTGTGGTTCTGGGCGGCGTTGCGTCCAATCATACGCACGTTGGCGCCGCCGGGGCTGTATTTCGCTTGGATCGTGTTGCCGACGATCGTGCCTTCGCGCACTGAAGAACCGTCGGCAGTCGAGTCGATGAAAATGTCGGCGGAGTCGTGGCGGTTCAGGTCGTAGTTGTATTCAATGTCGTTGCCGGTAATCTGCAGGTTGCGGATTTCGGAGCCGACGATTTTGATGCCCGCCTGCAGGCAATAGCTGATGTGCGAACCGGTGATGATGGCCTGGTGCAGGTTCACACGGTCGAACAACACGCCCACGCCGCGGTTGTTGTAAATGTGGCAGTGCGAGATGAGCAGGTTGCGTGCCCGGCCGTGAACGCGGATGCCGTCTTCGAGCTCGCGCAGCAAGACGCCTTCGAACGTGGCCTGCATCGTCCCTTCGAGCAAAAAACCCGCCGAGCGCGGATGGCGGCCTTCGATTTCGAGGTGGCAGACCGTCGGCATGCGTTCGCGCGCCCACACGCCCGGCTTAAAGCCTGCAGGTTCCGCCGTTTTGTCGTGTGTGCCGATCAGGTGAAAAGTTGGCCCTTCACCGGCCATCACGATTTTGGCCGAGCCGCCGGCTCCATCCAGCGAGAAACGCCCGCGTTGGTCGAGCGCGACGGCGATCGTGCGTGAAATCAAGTACGTACCGGGCGGGAACTCCAGCCGGCCGTCGCCGTCAGCCAAGGCGTGTTGGATCGACTCGGTATCATCGACCCTGCCGTCGCCGGCAGCGCCGAAATCGCGCACGTTGCTCATAAAAAACGTCGTCGGTTTGAAAGGACGCGGGCAAGGATCAGAAGTATACCTGAAAAAAAGATCACCTGACAGGAAACTGGACACACCAGGAGCGCATTCGCGGATCTACTCGCTTCGCTGCATGCAACTCCTATCGGCCCCCTCCCCTTGATCACGGACCGATGGTGCGCGTCTCGGTCGTGAGGGTGTGCGGGTCGTAGTAACGAAAACGGATCCGGCTTCCGGGTTGTAACTTTTG
>DASSFG010000707.1:0-4840 GCA_035694685.1 Pirellulales bacterium | reverse complement strand
ACCACGGTGGCCACTCCGCGAAAATGCCCCGGGCGGCAACGTCCCTCGAGCGGCTCGGCCACGCCGCCAACCTCGATGAAAGTCGCATGTCCAGGGCGATAAACTTCCGACCTTTCGGGCACAAAGACGACATTCGTGCCGCATGCGGCCAACGCGGCAAGATCGACATCGAGGGTGCGCGGATAACGCTCGAAATCTTCGTGCGGAGCAAACTGAGTCGGGTTGACAAAGATGGTAGCGACAACGAAGTCGCCCGCACGCCGGGCAGCCTCCACCAGGCTGAGATGTCCGGCGTGCAGCGCGCCCATCGTAGGCACGAGGCCGATTGTGTGTCCGCTGCGCCGGGCCGCTTGCACGGCTGAACGCAATTCGATTTGAGTATGAATGACTTGCAAGCCTTAACCCGCTAACACCGCCAAGAGCTCCGTCACCGCCTCCTGCCAATCGCCTCCGGAGAGCCAGATGGCCGGCGGCCCGCCGGGTTCCATTAGCAATCGCCGCATCGCCGCCCGCAAACGCGAGTCAAGATCGTTGTCTTGGTGTTGGTTCGGCGTAACAACGACCGCCGCCGACAAGTCGAGCGCGGCGACAAAGCGGGCCGACATCCCTGCACCCTCGACTTGCCGCAACGCATCTTCGACTTCAAGACGCAACGCCGCACCCGCTTCGGCTTCCGCCCAAGCCAGCGATTGTGGCAGCCAAAAATCGCTCACGGTCCACACCTCGCCGGAAAGCGAACCGAGCAGCCGTGCCCGGCGAGTGAGGAATTCTATCTCGCGAGTTGTTCTGGGACCAGCGGAGTTCGCCGGCGGGTCGAGTATCAAACGGCTGCCGGTTTTAGCGGCCAATTCCATTGCCAAGGCGGTTTTACCGCAAGCAGGCGGTCCCAGCAGGGCCAAATACGGCGGCGTAATATTGAGGTTCGCCAGCAATTGAGCGACGGTGCGGCCGGTGGTGGGGTGTAGCATCTGTGGAGCGATTTGAGCCGCGGGTTCGAGCACGAAGCGGCGGAACGCCATCCGCGGATGCGGTAGGTCGAGCTGCTCGGTATGGACGACCAGGTCGTCATAAAGCAGTAAATCGAGATCGAGCGTGCGCGGCCCCCAGCGTACGTCGCGGCTACGTCCGCCTGCCGTTTCGATTTGCTGCAAGCGATCAATGAGATCCCGCGGCGCAAGCGGCGTCTGCACGAGGACCGCGCCGTTCAAAAAAGAGGGCTGGTCGGGCGGCCCTCCGACAGCCGCCGATTCGATCCACGAGCTATTCGCCAGCAATTGCGTAGCTGGCAGCTTGCCGATGGCCGACGCAGCGGCGGTGAGCGCAATGGCACGATCGCCAAGATTCGAGCCGAGTGCAACAAGCGCGCGAGCCATAGCTCCAGGCTAACAGAATGCGAAACCTTGGGGGGGACATCCAAGCCACGACTGACGCCGCCGACATCCGATCCCTACTGCGCCGGCCCCCCAAGCGGTTCGCTTTCGGCAACGCCCATGCGGTTAATCGACCGCGCGCGAGCCGAAATGCCAGTGATTGCGAGGCCAGACTAATGCGCGCAGCCCAAGCGCCTTTGCTCAGGCCAGTGATTTTTCACGCGGCCGAGCGAAACGCAGGGAAAGTTGTACGCGAAAAGACCAGAAACGATCCGTCGAAAACCAACGTATCGGTCACCCTCGAAAAAAGTGAGCTGAACGAACAAGTTCAGCCACGCAACACTTCGCGTATTGTGCGAGTCGAAACGAGAATGTCAAGCATCCAGCCGCCCGAATTTTCAAATCGCAAAAAACGCCGTGCTGCGCGCGAAAATCTTGACGCTCGGTAGGGCCACTGGCCAATCGGCGACGGCGCGGTATCTTGGTGCCGATGGCGTGTGCCCCGTCCTACCACCGGAGATCTCGATGAGCAAACCCCTGAATGTCGGCATGATCGGCTACGGCTTTATGGGCCGGGCACACTCCAACGCTTATCGCCAGGTAAGCCAATTCTTCCCGGTCGAAAACCGGCCCGTGCTCAAAGCCTGCTGTGCCCGAAATGAGGAGAAGATCAAGGCCTTCGCCGAAAACTGGGGCTATGAATCGTACGAGACCGATTGGCGAAGGCTGATCGAGCGTAAGGACATCGACCTGATCGACATCGGCTCTCCCAATAACACGCACCGCGAGATCGTCTTGGCGGCGGCCAAAGCCGGCAAGATGATCCTTTGCGAAAAACCGCTGGCCATGAACGTGGCCGAGGGTGAAGAGATGGTGGCGGCCGTCGAAAAGGCCGGCGTGCCCAACATGGTTTGGTTCAATTACCGTCGGGTGCCGGCCATTGCCTTGGCCAGGCAGCTTATCGACGAAGGCCGCATCGGGCGACCGTTCCACTACCGTGCCACCTACTTGCAAGACTGGACGATTGCCGAAGACGTGCCGCAAGGCGGCGCTGCCCTGTGGCGGCTCGACGTCAACGTGGCCGGCTCCGGTGTAACCGGCGACTTGCTGGCACACTCGATCGACACCGCCGAATGGCTGAACGGTCCCATTCGCCGAGTTACCGCCGCTACCGAGACGTTCGTCAAGCAACGCATGCACCAGGAGACGGGCAAGCTCGAACCGGTGGGCATCGACGATGCTTGCATGTTTCTGGCCGTGTTTGCCAACGGTTCGATGGGCACGTTCGAGAGCACCCGCTACGCTCGCGGACGCAAGAATTACAACACCTTCGAGCTCAACGGCCAGGCGGGCAGCGTCTTCTTCGACCTGGAAGACCCGCAGTATTTGCAATACTTCCGCTATGCCGATCCTCAACCGGCAGACCTGACCGGCGCCGCTATGGGAGCAGTCGCTGGGGCCGCGGCGGGCGGCGTCGCCGGAGCAGCGGTAGGAGCGACGCTTGGCGCCAAGCAAAAGATCAACAAGGTTGAAAGCCATTTGACCGGCTGGCAGAAGATTCACGTGACCAACTTCGAGCACCCCTACATGAAACGCTGGTGGGTGCCGGGCTGCACCATCGGCTACGAGCACACCTTCATCAACGCCCTGGGCGACTTTTTGGAATCGCTGGAGACGGGCAAGCCCGTCCAGCCCGATTTCCGCTGCGCCTTGCACACCCAAAAAGTCTGCGACGCCGTGCTCGCCAGCGCGAAAACCGGCAGATGGGTAGTAATCGACTGAATCGTAACGTGGGACAAGCGGGCTTGCGAGCGCCGGCCCACCACCGCCGATGTCGCGGGCCGGCGCTCGCTAGAGCGAGCTTGTCCCCATTCCTAAGAAAACGCGCGGAAGAAAATATGCTCTGCGAGTGGTGGCTGGGGCAGAGCTTGGCCAGGCTGGATCCTAAAAACCGATTTGGCATTGCGGCCAAGCGATGCCCCGGAGCACCACCCACCGGGGCATCGCCGCGGCAATGACGCTCCAAGCGATCTCAATTGCCGAACGGCCGCGTCTCTGCCCCAGTCACCGCCTATTTTCCCGAGCTTAGATTCTTCCGCGTGTCTACCTAGCTCATTAATAGGCTAGGTTTTCTTTCTCCAACGCCGCAATTCGTCGACGACCAACGAAAGGTCGTCGGGCAAAGGGGCAATTAAATCCAAGGGCGCGCCGGTTTCGGGGTGGCTCAGCAGCAAACGCCGCGCGTGCAGCGCTTGGCGGCCGAGCAAGACTTCGTCATCGGGCCGGCGACGCAGCTCGCCGCGTTTCAGCTCTGCCCGGCCGCCATAGGCGCGGTCGCACAAAACCGGGCAGCCGATGGCCGCCAGGTGAACGCGAATCTGGTGGGTGCGGCCGGTCTTGGGCAATATCCGCACGGTGCTGAAGCCCTCGAACCGCTCCAGCACCTCGTAAAAGCTTTGCGCGGCGCGGCTTTCGGGATGGTTCCCCCGCACCGCCATCTTCTCGCGCTGGTGCGGATGGAAGCCAATGGGCAAGTCGATCAAGTCGCGGTCGCGGTCCGGTTCGCCGGCCACGATCGCAAAGTACTCCTTGGTCACCGTGCGGGCCTCGAACTGGTCGGCCAGCGACTTGTGCGCGCGGTCGTTCTTGGCCACCACAATCACGCCGCTGGTGTCACGATCGAGCCGATGCACGATGCCCGGCCGCGTGGGCCCGCCCAGGCCGCTCAGGCGATCAAAGTGAAACTGCAAGGCGCTGGCGAGCGTACCCCGCCAGTTGCCCTTGCCCGGATGCACGACCATGCCGGGCGGCTTGTTGATGGCCGCCAACCAGGCGTCTTCATAAAGCACGTCGAGTGGAATATCGGCCGGCTCCGGCCCTTCGCGCGGAACTTCGGGAAGCACGACACTGATGCGTTCCCCTGCACTCACGCGGTGGCTGGCCTTGACCCGTTGGCCGTCGACCTTGACGGTGGCCGCGTTGATGGCCCGCCGCAAAAACGTGCGGCTGTAACGCGGGAATTGCTGGGCCAGGAACCAGTCGAGGCGAGCATCGGCCTGAGACTCGGCCACGACGATTTCAATCGGCTCAGAAGAAAGTTCGTCGGCCGGCATTTTGTGGAGAGCAATGGAGTCCCGTCGTCTTTTGGCGGCGGAACTCGGTCGATTTTTGACTTCGGCGCGCGATCAGTATCGTAGGGTGGGACAAGCGAGCTTGTGAGCGCCGGCCCACCATTCCATGCATCAAAATCACGCCCGGGCCCCAAAGAATGCCGCTCCGCGGCAAGCCAAAGCGGCGATGAATCGCCGCACTCCACAGGGCTTAACGATCGTCGGCATCGGTCGCGGGAGCATCGCCGTTTGATTTCGGCTCGGCTTCCGGTTCAGTATCGGATTTGCGTACGTCGCCGCTGACCTTCTTGCCGCCGATGTTAATTCCCGACTCGAAAGGATCGTCGGACAATTTGCCGA
>DASSFG010000706.1:0-5289 GCA_035694685.1 Pirellulales bacterium | reverse complement strand
CTGATTTTCTCGTGGATCCGCTCAGGCATGGTCTTAGCCTCTCATGAGCAAAGTAACCGTGTTCGATTTCAGTTATGAACCGTCTCGCCGCCGCCGTGCGTGCGTGGCGCGGTGCGGGCGATAACCACCTTTTCCACGTATGTGGTCGCCTTCACGTTGCTCGCCAAGTTCCTCATTAGCGCGGCGGCGACGGCGGTCTAACGCTTCCTTTGGCGGCTGGTCAGAAATCAGGCAATCGCAGCCGTTGCCGATCAGGTCTTGCCGCCCCGCTTGCTCAAGTGCCTTGCGCACCTCGAAATAGTTCTCCGGCTTGAAGAATTGCAGCAAGGCCCTTTGCAGCTTGCGGTCGCGCAGGTGCTTGGCGATGTACACCGGCTTGCCAGTAAATGGATTGAGACCCGTGTGGTACATGCAGGCCGCGATGTCGAAGGGGCTGGGAATAAAGTCCTGCACCTGGTCGGGACGGTAGCCGTTGCGCTTGAGGAACAACGCCAGCTCGATCATCGAGTCGAGGTCGCTGCCGGGATGACTGGCGATGAAATACGGCACCAGGTACTGCTTCTTCCCAGCCGCCCGAGACGCCTTTTTGAACTCGCGGTCAAACCCCAAAAAGTCTTCCTGGCCCGGCTTTTTCATCAGGTCGAGCACCTTGCTGTCGACGTGCTCGGGGGCGACTTTCAAGTGCCCGCCGACGTGGTGCGTTGCCAAGTCTCGCATATACTCCGGACTGCGGCGGGCCAGGTCCATACGGATGCCGCTGGCGACAAAGACTTTTTTGATGCCCGGCTCCTCGCGGGCCTGTTTCATCAGCTCGATGAGCGGGCCATGGTCAGTGCCGAGCAGCTTGCAGATGGTCGGATGCACGCAGCTTAGCCGCCGGCAACGGGCCTCGACCTCGGGTCGCGTGCAGCGCATCTGGTACATGTTGGCGGTCGGCCCGCCGATGTCGCTCACCACGCCCGAGAACTTGGGGTCGGCCGTCATCTCGCGGATCTCGCTGAGCACCGATTCCTGGCTGCGGCTCTGGATGATCCGCCCTTCGTGTGCGGTGATCGAGCAGAACGTGCAACCACCAAAGCAGCCGCGCATGATCTGCACCGAGTCTTTCACCACTTCAAAGGCCGGAATCGGCTGCTGGCCGTAGCTCGGGTGTGGCCGGCGCGTGTAAGGCAGGCCGTAGACGCGGTCCATCTCGGCCTCCGCCAGCGGCAGTGCCGGCGGGTTGACGACGACGGCTTCGCGATCGTGGTACTGCACCAACCGCCGGGCATTGTGTGGATTGGTCTCGTTGTGGGCGATCTTTGTCAACGTCGCGAAGGCCCCCTTGTCGGCCACTACCTCCTCGTAGCTCGGCAGCGCGAGAGTGTTCTCCGTCGGCGGCGATTCGCTGGCGCCCAGGCGATAAACCACGCCCCGCAGGCCGCGCAAATCGCGCACGCTCTCACCCTTGGCCAGCCGATGGGCAATCTCGACGATGGGCCGCTCTCCCATGCCGAACACGATCAGATCGGCCTTACAATCGAGGATGATCGAGCGCCGGACTTTGTCGCTCCAGTAGTCATAGTGGGCTAGGCGACGGAGGCTGGCTTCGACGCCGCCGGCGATGACGGGCACGCCCTTGTACGCCTCGCGTGCCCGTTGGCAGTAGGCCAGCGTGGCCCGATCGGGGCGTCGGCCGATTTGCCCGCCGGGGCTGTAGGCATCGTCGTTGCGCACCTTGCGGTTGGCCGTATAATGGTTGATCATCGAGTCCATGTTGCCAGCGCTGACGGCGAAAAAGAGCCGCGGCTTGCCGAACGTCCGCCAGGGTTCGCACGACCGCCAATCGGGCTGACTCAAAATAGCAACTCGAAAACCTTCCGCCTCCAGCAGCCGGCCCAGCAGGGCCATCGCGAAGCTCGGATGATCGACGTAAGCGTCGCCCGTAACAAACACCACGTCCACTTCATCCCAGCCGCGCGACTGCATTTCTTCTAGCGTCATCGGCAGCGGCTGCGATGCCCGCCGCACAATCGGAGCTTGGCCGAGGACCCGCAGAGCGGTGAAATCAGGTTTGCTCGCTATGGTCATTGCGGTTTTCGGTCGGAGACGGCCAATTCGAGCGATAATCCTAGAACAGCGGCAATCGCCTGAACGCTGGAGAGCTTGGTATCGCGGCCGTATTCGATATCTCGCACCGTACTCGGATTAGGAATGCCGGCACGCTTGGCTACGGCGTACCAGGTGAGCCCCTGTGCTTCGCGCGCCTCGCGGAGTCGCGCGCCGATGCCCGACGCCGCCGCCTGGAGATTCGGTGGTTCGCGCGGGGGAAACTCTTGCCGAATTTTTTCTCGTACATCCGTCAACCGCTCAATTTCGATAGCCGAAATGGTCCTGAGCGACGAATCCGTCGAATCGGTTTTTTTTCATGGCATCAACTCACCACCGTAAGAATTATAGGTGATGGTGCAATGCGTTGAAATGGGCGCAGCGGATTGCCGCGGATTTGCCGCTGACGAACGGATCCGCTTGAGCGTCGATATTTGTCCTTGCCGCGGTTAAGGGGCCACCCTAAACTCCGGTTAGGGGCCAATGAATCGAGATCCGTACATGTTGAGTGCGTGGATACTTTGCGTGGCACTGACGCCGGCTTGGGGCGATGCCGGCGATGCGGCCAATAAGCCGGCCGACGAAACACCAGCCGAGCGAGGCTATCGCTGGCTGACCACCAAAACCTATCTGCCGCCTGACTTCGACCAGGTGGTTTTCGACGAGCTCTGGAAGACTTGGGAAGAGCCGCTTCGTTCACAGGCCGAGAAGGCCAAGCCCGAAGAGCGGCGCAAAATGGCCTTCTCACGTTATGGGCTGACCGCGGCCCCCGGTCGCGAAGGCCCCGTCGCCTTGCAATACGTCGACGATGGTAAGGGCGGCTGGGTGATGAATTGCTTTGCCTGCCACGGCGGCAAGGTGGCCGGCCGTGTCGTTCCCGGCGCGCCCAATACATTGTACGCCCTGGAAACGCTGACGGACGAAGTTCGGGTCACCAAGCTGCGGCTCGGCAAGCGGCTGGCGCACATGGATCTCGGCGGGGCGGCGATGCCGCTGGGCACAACCATCGGCACGACCAACGCCGTGATGTTCGGCATTGCCCTGCTGGCCTATCGCGACGCCGACTTGAACGTACACCGCGACCGCCTGCCGCCAAAGCTGCTGCACCACGACCACGATGCCCCGCCCTGGTGGAACATCAAGAAGAAGCGGTATCTCTATGCAGACGGGGGCGTGCCGAAAAGCCATCGCGCCCTGATGCAGTTTCTGCTGCTCCCCAAGAACGGACCGGAGAAGTTCCGTGAATGGGAAGAAGATTATCGCGACGTGCTGGCATGGATCGAATCATTGGAACCGCCGAAATATCCCTTTGCCATCGACGAGAAACTGGCCGCGCGCGGCAAGCCGTTGTTCGTCGAGCATTGCAGCGAGTGCCACGGTACCTACGGCCGCGGCGGCCAATATCCAGAAGCAAACGTGCCGATCGACGTGGTTGGTACCGACCGCGCCCGCTTCGATGCCATTCCCGCCTCGTGGCGTGAGGCTTACAGCGCCACGTGGTTCGGCCACTACGGCGAGAAAGCGGTCAAGCAAGAGTTGCCGGGCTACGTTGCTCCGCCGCTCGACGGCATCTGGGCCTCGGCGCCCTACCTGCACAACGGCTCGGTCCCGACGCTCTGGCATCTGTTCTACCCTGACCGCCGCCCGATCGTCTGGACCCGTAGCGAAGACGGCTACGACACTGAAAAGGTCGGGCTCGAAGTCACGACGCTCGATGAAGTGCCCATCGGCGCTCGCCAGGGCGCTCTGCGGCGGCGCTATTTCGACACCCGCGAGTTCGGCAAGAGCGCCGTCGGGCACCTCTTTCCCGACGAGCTCGACGACGAAGAAAAGCAAGCCGTCATCGAGTATTTGAAGACGCTCTAGCGTCGCTTACAGGTTTGCAGCCAGCACACTGACGTCGACGTTGAAATATCCAGCGAGCTTGCGGAGCCGCTCCATCTGCTACAATCCTTACATCGTGAAGCCCGACCAAGCAGAAAGCGACGGTTCTCAGGGCATCTCGACTTCCGCACGGCGAATGTCTGTTTATGATGAAGAACTACTTATCGTACACCACTACGCCAAGCTCACTCACCGGGATTTACGAATGTCTTGGTTCTCTTGTCGAACGCCGCAACGAAAGAAAACGAACAAGTCAAGCCGCCAGGCGAATCGCCTGAGCAAAGCGATCCGGCCGGAATTCGAGCCGCTTGAGTTGCGGTTGGCCCTGTCAACCTTAACCTGGACCGGCGCCATCGACGGCAACTGGAGCACCAACAGTTCGGGAAACACGAACTGGAGCTCGAATCTCGTGCCCACCAGCGGCGATACGCTCATCTTTCCCGCCGGCGCCCCGCACCTGACCAATACCGACGACATCCCTAACCTGACGGTGAATTCGGTTAGTTTCACCGGCGCGTCGGGCGGATACAACATCGGCGGCAGCGATCCGCTCACGATCAGTGCAGGCGTCACCGCGAGCAACACCGCCGGAACCAACACGATGAATCTGCCCATTGTGCTCGGCGCCACGCAATCGTTCAACGTGTCGAGCGGCGCTCAGTTGAATGTGGGCGGCGTCGTCAGCGGCAGCAACGGCCTGCTCAAAGACGGCGCCGGCACGCTCGACCTGCTTGCTGCCGACACCTACAACGGCGGCACCACCGTAGACGCCGGCTCGCTCTTAGTCGACGGCACGATCGGCAACGTCAGCCTTACGGGCGGCTCGCTCGGAGGCACCGGCACCGTCGGCGTCGTCACGGCTACGGGCGGCACGCTCTCGCCCGGCGGAGTCAGCAACCCGGGCGTGCTCAGCAGCGCCGCCGTCACGCTCAACAGCTCGACGACTTTCAGCGCCCTGCTCGATGGCACGACGGCGGGCAACGGGCCAAGCAATTACAGCCAGCTTAAGGCCGGCGGCGCCGTCAACCTGGGCAGCGCCACGCTGGCCGCCACCCTCGGTTTTCCGCTGACCACCAACGCCTCGTTCACCCTCATTCAGGCCACGGGCACCATCTCCGGCACGTTCGCCCAGGGCAGCAGCATCGTGCTTGCCGGGCAGAAATTTGACATCACTTACAACACCAACAGCGTCGTGCTGACCGCCGCCAACACGACCTCGACCGTCGTGTCGTCGGCCAATCCTGCCACCCTCAACCAGCCGGTCACGTTTACCGACACCGTTGCCCCGGTCGCGGGAGTCAGCGGCACGCCGACCGG
>DASSFG010000705.1:0-10461 GCA_035694685.1 Pirellulales bacterium | reverse complement strand
GGAAAGTCGCCTTCGCCCAGCACGACATGGCCCCGCACCTCACTCAGCCTGGCCGCGGCGACGACTCGACGCTCGCCGCGAGGCCAGCGCAAAGCCGCCCCACCATACGTGCCGCCGAACATCTCGAGCGACGTGGTGCGCGTGAGGTTCGCCGTGCCAGCCAATTTGCCAGGCACGAATCGGCTAAGCGGGCGATCGCTCGACAGATAATGCTCGCTATCGGCGCCCAAAGCCAATGTCAGCCGCCCACCTTCCGTCAGCCAACGCTCCAGTGCGGCCAACCGTGGCGAGCGCTCGCCCAAGGCTTCGTCCAAACCGGCCGGCGATGGGCCGATAAAAAGCTGATCGACCGCTTCATAGCCCAGCCAATCGTCGGGCAACTGTGCCGCATCCGAAAGCGTAACCACGTTGATTTTATCGGCCTGATCGCGCGCTCGCCCCACTGCTTCTTCCAAACCAAGCGAGTTGCCCAAGACCAGGATCAAGCCTTGCGTGGAGGCAAAACCCGGTCGGTAGCCAATATGGTCGCCACCTTCCGAGACGGCAAACGTACGCCTCGCTAACGTCCGCTCGCCATCGAGCAAGGCGACTGTCAAATCGCCGCGCTCGCTGCCGAACTTCGCGTAGGCCGTGACGTGAACTTCACCACCCGCAGGCACCTCAACCATCTGACCGAGCGTCTCACAACGCATCCCATCGCCGTCGATGAGCGACAAAGAAAGCTGTCCGGCAAGCTGCTGGCCAACGCTGTGCAGCGCCACTTCCACCGGAGTCCAAAAGCCCACGCGAAAATGGCCATCAAAGCCCACGCGAACGTCGGTAATGGTGACAGTGCCGTGAGCCAGTGCGCCATAGGGTGGCAACCAAAACAAACTCACAACTACGAGCAACGCGAAAGCTCTGATCAATTTGCAATTTGCAATTTGCAATTTGCAATTTGCAATCCGTACGTGACCGTATGCACCCTCATGATGCGGCGGACAATTGCAAATTACCTCGACTGGGTGCGACTTTCTTCCCAGGTGCAGGCCCCGACTATTGCAAATTGCAAATTGCAAATTGCAAATTGCAAATTGGTGTGAGAGACACCTTTCGACAAGGCTCATCCCTGACGCCTGACGCCTACTCCTCCCACTGAACCCTGAACCCCGGGTACCCTCTGGGTGCCTGAACCCTTCCCTCATGGCTTCTCCGCATCGGCGCAGGTGCAAACGAACTGGCCGCAGCCGGGGCAACCGGCGCCGTACTTTTGCTCGATGGCTTCGGCCAGATCGACGCCGACCACGTTGGCAATCGTCGTCAGCCAGGCGAGCACATCGGCGAATTCGCCCAGCCGCTCCTCGTGCGAACCGTTTCGCAAGGCGCTGGCCAGCTCACCGATCTCTTCCATCAGCCACATGAACGTGCCGTCAACGCCGCGGGCCAGGTCCTTCTCCAGGTACATCTCGCGAATGAGCTGCTGGAACTGACGAAACGTCGGACCGGCGGCGGCTGACGAATCCTCGGCGGACGTATCGGAGGTATGGTTCACTGGGCTGGTTTCTCCGCAAGGCGGCGGGCGTCGGCCAAGGCGTCTTTGGCCTCGTTGTTGTCAGGATCAAGCTGCACGGCCACTTCCAGCTCGGTCATAGCGGCCGCGTATTGCTCCTGGCCCGCCAGTGCCTGGCCCCAAAAGCGATGTGCGTCGGCGTCCCACAGATCGGCGTGGACCGCTTCCCGCGCCCAACGCTCCGCGGCGGCAAAATTCTTGGCGGTGAGCGCAAGCTGCGCAAGCTTCTTACGCACGAGAACGTTGTCTGGATCGCTATCGGCCAGCTTTTTCAAGGCTTCGGCCAATCGCACGTCGTCGCCACCTTTGAGATAGATGCGAGCGAGCAGCTTGGGCCACCGCACGTCGTGCGGCTCGGCCTCAGCCGACTCCTCGATGACGCCTGCCAACTCCGCGAGTCGCTGCTCGTCGCTGTCCGCCGCCGCGACTTCTTTCTGGGCGTCGTCAAACGCGAGCCGGTCAGCGCCCTCGCGTGGTTTCAGATCGGCGGCCACCTGCCGCACGTGCGCGAGGTAGCCGGCCTCGAAGGCGGCTTGATCGACGTCAAACGACCGCCGCAGTGCGGCGCGGCTATCGAGATTGTCGGCATAGCAGGCGAGCATTTTCGCCAAGGCGTCGTCGCCGTAGGTTTTGAGCATAAACTGGGCATAAAGCTGGGCCTGACAGTAGGCCATTTGCCAGTCGTTGCTGGTCGCCGGCCGGACGAAGCCGAGATTGATCGTATCGAGATTGAACAGCTCGCCCTTCGGCACGCGCTCAGCCAGCAGCACGTTCCACTCCGGCGGCCGCGCGTGCCCCTCAACTTCGACGGCCAGCGCCTCGGTGAACCAGTGCGGCACGTTGAAATCGGTTTGCTGCAAATTGAGCACGTGGACGAACTCGTGCTTCAGCACGCGGGCCCAGTTGAACTTCTTGCCCAGTTCCCGCGGGCTGGTCAGTGCCACGACTTTTCCCGCGCACGCCCCAACCGTGCTGACAAACGGCAAGCCGACCATGCGGGCGCTGAACCAGGTATGGGCGTCGCTGTTGCGGGCGCGAGAGAAGATCTCGAACAGCGATTTCTCCGTTGGCTCGAAACCGAACTGCTTGACCAGCGTCGGGTAAACCTCGTCTTCGAGATAGGCGCTGGCGTAGCGGGCCAGCAGCTCCTCCTGGCCGCGGTCGAACTTGAGTACGAAGTGCTCCGTTTCCAACACGGCGTATCCATCGAGCACCTCCAACACCTTGACGCTGTTGGCGACCCGCACGTTGAACGGATCGACGTCAAACGATTCGTCGAGCAGCTTTTTTGCTTCAGCCTCGTTGCCCAGCCTCATATACATCAAGCCAAGTGCGCCGCGCGGCTCGGTCATTTGCGGCAGGCGCACCACGGCCTCGCGATAATAAACCGCAGCGATGGGAAAACGCCGCGCCAGATCGAGCGCGGCCCCTAGCGCATAATAAAACTTGCCCGCGTGCGGATTGCGACTGTTGACCTGCTCGATGAGGGCGGCCACTCGCTGCGACGGCGGCTCGTCGGGTAAAAGGCCGTCGACCACTGCGTAGACCGCCGCAAGCCGGCCCAGCGTCTCTTCATCGACGGGATTCAGCTCGCGTGCCTTTTCCAGGACGGCGATGGCTTCGGCCGTTTCCAGGTTCGTCAGGTGCATGTCGGCCCTGAGCTGTTGGGTGATTACCAGCTCGGGGTTGATTTCCTGCGCCCGGTCCAGTTCGCGGCGGGCCTCGTCGAGTTTGTAGTCGTGTAGCGCCAGCGCCGCCAGCGCGGCATGGGCCTCCGCCGAATTGGGATTGATGGCCAGCGCGGCCTTCAGCTCGCGCATGGCCTGCGGGTCATTGTACTTTTCCAGGAACAGTCTGCCCGACTCGTAGCGCGCGGGCCAATAATCGGCGTCGAGCTTTAGCGACTCGGGATAAAGCTCATTGACCAAAAAAGAGAACTGGCTGCTCAGCCGTCGCCAACGGGCATATTCTGCCGCTCCTAAGCCGATCCAGCGGAGGTCGTCGGGCGAAAACTCCTCGTGCTGGTTGTAATAATCGACCAACCATTTGTAGGCCGCCTGGGCCTCGTCGATCTCGCCCACCGTGCGGTGCAACTCGGCCTGCCACCAGTGAGCGGCAAGCGAGTCGGGGGCACCCTTCAGGGCGGCCTCAACATACTGACGCGCCGCCGCGTGGTCACCGCGCTCGAAGGCCAGGGCTGCCCGTTCAGCATATAGGTCCGGAGCATTGGGATGCGCGGCCGCCGCCTGGCTTAGGTTCGCTTCCGCCGCTTCGCGCTGGCCTTGGCTTTGCTGACAACGGGCAAGTCCAACGGCGGCCGAAACGGGTTCGGTTTTGACAAGCGCCTGGTAAGCCTCGGTAGCCTCGGCGTATTTTCCGGTCAGCAATAGATGTTGGGCAGCGACGAGAGTCGGCGCTGGCGGATCATCTGCCGAGAGGGCGAGCTGCGGCGAGATTGCCAGACAAAGGCACAACAGGAGGTTTGCCGTAGGCCGCCGCATCGAGATTCGTCTACCAGAAAAACCGCCCGCTTCCTCCATCTGAAGAACAGTGGGCTCGCTAACATTATCCTCATAAACCGCTTCAACTTACGTTAGTCGATCGGAGCAGAATCTTCAAGCAGCTTCGTGTCTACAACCGCGCTGCTTGGGTAGAATGTGGCGATGAATGGAGTGAAGCGACAGATTCTGGCGATCGGCGGATTGCCTTCCGAGGGCGATAGCCGGCCGCTATGCGAGTACCTACTGCGCCTGGCCGGCAAGCCTTGTCCGGCCGTTGGGTTTATTTCCACTGCAAGAGGTGATGCACCCGCGACGCTGGAGCGATTCGAAGAGATGTTCGCCCCTCTCGATTGCCGACGTTCGCACCTCGGTTTCTTCGACCGCACGCCCGACTTGCACGAGTACCTGGCGGCTCAGGATGTCATCCTGGTCTGGGGCGGGAATACCAAAAGCATGCTGGGCGTCTGGCGCGAGTGGGGAATGCCCGAACTTCTCCATCAGGCGTGGCTCCGAGGAACGGTCCTGGCCGGTGTGAGCGCGGGAGCGATCTGTTGGTTTGAGCAAGGACTGACCGATTCGTTTGCCGGCCGGCTGCGCCCGCTGGACTGTCTGGGGTTTCTGCCGGGAAGCTGTTGCCCGCACTACGACGACGAGATCGATCGCCGGCCCGCCTACCAGGAGCTTGTTCGGCAAAACCTGTTGAAGCCGGGAATCGCCATCGAGGATGGCTCAGCCGTTGAGTTCCAAGATCATGCGATTTGCCGTGTCGTCGCCCCCGCCGGGAAGGTCGGCGCCTGGACTGTTCGCTCGGGCTCAACGGCCGACGGGCAAGGCATCGTCGAAGAACCGCTGATGGCTCAACGGATTGAATTGCCGTAGGTCAGGCTCGCTGCGAGCCTTGGTACCCGCCGCAGGGCATGGCGGAGGCAGCGGAACACCTCTGCGCGTTTGCCGCAACTCCGAGGTTAAGGACGCTAAAGTCGTTCGGCAATTGCCTCAGAGGAAGCGGATTCGCACCTACATCAGATCACGGACTTTCTCCAGCAAGGCTAAGTATCCTCGCGCGAACGTGCGAGCCAAGATAGAATCCCAACTTGTCCAACTGATCCAGGCAGGGACGAATGGCGGTGATTAGTCCAGATTGCTTTGCTTTGACGAGGACACCCAACGTCCCGGTAAGACGTATCCCGAGAGTCTGAGCGTAAGCTCGTGCCGCGGCATCGTCTAGAATCAGCAACGGATCGGATTTGGCAAGCGCCAGTGCAATCGTCTCGCGTTCCCCGGCATCCAATCCCCCTGTAACCCGCAGCAAATCGTGCGGTGCAACGGCTTGAACGCGGACCCATGCCAGCGCTTTGAGTGAAGGAACGTCGAATCCTTTCAATTCGCCCTGGCGCAGTTCGTCCATGACCGCCTGCGGCGCCAACACCGTCTGATACAATTGCGGAAGGAAATCGAGGCAACCAAGCTGGTGCGGATAGAGGAATGGCGTCGTATTCGAAATGACATCAGGCATTTCTTATTTCGTCGAGCAGTTCTTCCTCGCTTTGCTGAAAAGTAGCGACACCGTAGGAGCGTAGCCTTGAAAGAAAGTCGACCCGTGAAACGCCGGCCAGTCGCGCTGCAGCCCCTGAAGAAAGCTTCTTCAGCTCGAACAGCTTGACGGCCGCGAGCATTCGTAGCTCCGCACCGGCTTCTTCCGGCGATTCCGCCAAGGCAGCGACTGCGTCGTCAGGAATGGTCAGGGTGAGTTCGCGCATCCTAGCTCCTTGATGTGACGGTCGTTCTTGAATCATGCTCGATGCTCACTTTTTCCCAGCAATCGAGCCCGGCTGGCAAGCCGCCCACCGTGAATTCTACCCCAGCCCGCGAACGAAGCCAAACTCCACAGAGGGACATCGGGCGGTAGGCGAAGATTGCTCCTTCCTCCGGCCATAAACCCTAGCCTGGGCTCGAAACGACCGAAGTCTGCATATCACTTCGCCTTTCGTTGGGTTAATTGAATCGCGTTAGCTCAGAAAGCCATGCTTTCTGAGCAATTCGACGATGCGCTTATGGCAAGAACTGAGAGAGCTAAGCACCTCGCCCAACACGCGTTTGTTCAGCGCAGATAGGGGAATCGCTGCGCGCACACCGACCAGCCACAGGTCGTGATTGGCATAATCATCGCCGTCGTCCTCCCGCTCGATCTCTTCGCTCACATTAGGTTCTTCTGCTTCGAGCTGCGCCATGCCCTCGTCGCTTTTGGCTAATTCTCGAATTCGAGCCATGTTCTCCTGCATCTCCTGCACGAGAGGCTGAATCATGGCCTCCATATTCTCGAGAAACTCTCTTTCACTTTCGGGGGAGTTCACTCCAGTTGCGATTGGCTTCTCCTCGAATGCGAGGGCGAGTGAAACTAAGCCCGGACTCGGCATAAGTCGCCGCATCAAATGGGGCTTCGGCAGCAAATCACGAATTAGCGTGCGCGGCAGTTTCGTGGTGAAAATGACAACGTCGAATGGGCCTTGCCGTTCCTCGAAGGGTACGTAGCTGGCAGCGCCGGATATCTCATCCTCAGATTTGGTCGACGAATGCGACGGGTCAAAGCTCACCAGGCAATCAAGGTCTAGGTGATTGATGAATCCTTCCTCTGCCTCTCCCTGCCGCATCTGCCGCGCCAACATTTGTCGAGCTCTGGTGGAGAATGACTCGTTCTCATTGCCCCAGATAATTTTAATTTCAAGCCTTTTTATGTAAAGGTGATCGGCGTTGTAGTCATCAATAACGTCATCCACAATCTTGGTTCGCACACTCATGGTCGGTCCTCAGCTCACGTAACGCGATTCAATTAGTCGGCCTTTCGTTGGGTTAGTTCAAGTCCGAGATGCTCCGCCAGAGCGTCGGCCATGTCGAGCCAACGGGGTGATCGGGGCCATCATCCGTCAGTCGCCACAGGTGTAGTTCTCAAGGAGGCGCGGAAGGGGTATTGCCTCGTTGGCTCCGTTGCCGAAGCCCCACCACGATGCCAATGACCACGAAAGCAATTCCGGCCACCACACAGAGAAAGATCAAGCCAAAGAAGGTACCGGCCTGCCGTTCAATTGCCGAAACAGAGCCTACGAGAGGGCCTACAACAGAGGTTGCATTAGACAACGCATTTGCAAGAAACCCGGCGAACACGAGAGCTGCCACAATACAGGCCGCCCCGCAGATAATCAACGTCGAGCCGATTCGAGATTTGTTTTCCATTGGGCTTGGCCTCCAAGGTTCGTGATTTTCACCACTCTACGGCAGAGATTCTCCTTCTTCGGGGTAATGCGGATCGACGTCTTGCGCTGGCTCGACGGTAACCTCGATCACCGCCGCTCCATATTTCTCGGCCAGAAAGCGTTCGCGGTAAAGGTAGAAGGCCGCGTCACAGACCTTCGCCAAAAAATAGGCGTTAAAACCGCCGCCAACGGCGGCGCCCGCCGCGGGAATAATCTGGGCCAGTTTTGCTTTGGTCAGCCGAATGCCGAGGGCCTTTGCTAGTTGCTGGAGAACTTGAACGAACGCATGTCCCTCAAGCTGCTTCCACGTTTTCTTCTTGGCCACGTCTTGTGCGATTCTGACGAGCTGTGCCATGGCCAACGCTTTGGACGCATCCGTTGGCGAGGACGCCAACCCAAGCACATTCATTACAAAGAGCCGTTCCTCCTGTGACGAGACGTCGAAACCATAATAGGTCGCGTACTCTCCGATGGCGCGCAGCGCAAGGGCTATGAGCGCCACAATGTCAGGAGGTATGCCGGCGAGGCCGGCGAAGCCGGCTCCGGCGCCTTCGACAAGAGCCATCCCCTTGTATTTGGCATCCAACCAAGCGACGACCCGGTCGACCTGTTCGAGGTCGAGCGAGGCAATGTCCGCGGCTTCTCTCACGCTTGAGTGCCCTGCTTTGCGGAACTCCGCATAAATATCGTCCTTTCGGACGCTCCATTGCGCTGCGTCATTGCAGACTCCCGTCAGACCCTGGACCGCTCGCTGAATCGCGTCGCCCAGCCCGGGCGTCGCGAAGAGTAAGTCGCCGGCCTTGTCCAGTGGCCAGTTGATGGCTTTCATCGCTTGGCCAAACCAGCCAATTTCCGGATTTTTCCAGGCGTGGATTTCACGCAGCGCGCCTTGATCGTATTCCGATATTGGTTTGTCGTTGCCTCCCGGTTCTTCGTCATCATCCGTTACCGTCATTTCTGACCTCTACGTTCATAAACTAGTGGGGAGTGCAAAGGGAGATGCCTTCTGTCAAGCGGGCACTCATCTGCAGCAACGTTGGTTTCGATATTCGTCCCGTTCGAGCTGTTGCTCGATGCCGTCGACGGTCTCGCGGTCGATTGCTCCCACCGAACGCCCCAAGCGTAAGTGAGCAACCTTTGCGTGAAGGCCGCGAACGAAACGGTCTATTTCCGCCAGCGGTTACTGCTTCGGTTTTACCTCAAAGATTCCTGATGCCCGCGAAAAGTAGGCGTCAAATTCAGCGGAGAAGTTGAGCCGACCCAAGAGGATATGTTTCACTACCGGGATCATCGTTCCAACCGGTCTTGATCGAGCACCTGTTGTAAGGACTTGGCCGCATCGTAGGCTTCGAGCGGTGTCCAGATTTCATAGGAGGCGCCGTTTTGTAAGCAGTCGGTTCTCTCTTGTCGCGTGAGAGCGGAAACCAAAAACCGAATGGCCTCGACCTTGTCCTTTCGAGGCAGGTTCTGCAGTGCTGGCATTAGTTCTGCCAGAGACATGTTGCTTCTCCCGAGGTTGCCTCACGGCGATTCACGTAGTTTACCGCCGCTTCACTTCTTGAGAAAGGCTTCGCTGGCCACCACCGCCTGCAAGCAACGATTGGATTCGACATTCGTTCCATTCGAGCTGTTGCCCGACTGCGTCGACGGTCTCGCGGTCGGTTGCCCGACCGAACGCCCCAGGGCGTAGGTCAGCATCTTTTTCGCGAAGCCGCGAATGAAACGGTCTTTCTGCGCCAACATTTCCCGATGGCATCGTAGTTTTCCAAGGCGATGCCCAACGGGCAAGTCGCGCGTGGCAACTCGCCCATACGGCCGAGCTGCGATGTTGTTCCAGCCGTTGTCGGACCGTCAAGTTCTTGCCTTTCACCGCGGGCGGGTTACCTGCGGTCATTGGCCGGTAGTGTCCTAACAGTGAGTTGCCGCTGATTACTTGGAAGACGATGCGGCACGGCCGCCCTCGGCTGTGATTCGCCGCCTATGGCGGCGTAGACTGGGGACACAGCCGAGGGCGGCTGTGCCACACGACCTGTGCCAGCAACACACTATAAGGACACTACCCATTGGCCACTGTTCTTGACAGTCTCCCTGTTCCAAGGACAATTTCAACATGAGCATCGCCGAGTCCCAACCCGCGGGCATCGACCCGCAGGTCCTGGCCGACCTGGACGCCGTGATGAAGCGGATTATCGACGGCACCCCGGTGGATCCCGAAACGTCCCGCCGGATCGACGAGCGCGCCGACCGGATCACGGACGAGATCCGCCGTAGCCGCGGCGTCATGGACGACGACCGGTTCCAGGCGTTGCTTCATGACGACGTTACGCCAAGGTGATGAACAGTCACCCCGTCCTGATTCCGCACGCGGCCCTGATCGCCCGGGCGATCGAAATCTCTTCACGGACCCGGAGCGCGTATTACGATTGCCTCTACGTGGCGCTGACTGAGCGCGAGCGGTGTCAGTTGGTTACGGCAGACCAGAAACCATCAATAATCTCATGCCGCGCTTCCCGTTCATTATGCCGCTGGCGACACTGCCGTGATGGCATGAACAATCCGTTGGACTTCAGCGGCAAAGTAGTTTTGGGCCCCGTCGGCACATGATAGACAGGCTAAATGCGAATGTCATCCAGTCGTCGCCCCCACCGGCTTCATTCCAGCTTTGAAGAGATCTGAAACAACGCCGGAGTGCAAGTGCTTATCTTGCATCGGCTTGCGATGCCGCCATCGGAGGGGTGGCGTGGCAATTCGGCAGCGCGCTGCCGAATTGGCTGATTCGCTACATCGGCGGGACGTTGCCGTTAGCGCCCCGCGCGGCGCCTTTGCGCGCGATCCGTGGTTACCGGTCCCCTTGCAACACGTGTCGCATGAGCGCGGAGACCTGGGCGAAGGCGGTGTCAAAGCCGCGCTGGCATTGGCGCCGCGCGCGGCGCATTTGGCGGGACCACGTCTGCGTTCGACGGAGTGGTGGTATCTGGCGCCGCGCGCGGCGCCTTTGCCAGTCGCCCCGTCATTCTGTGGTCCTCGGATCCGCTTCAACAATCCCGATACGCCCCGACCGAGTTTACCTCGGCGAGCGCATGATTGACTGCCAGAAGCCGCCCGCGCAAACATCGTTCCTTCCCCGTGTCGTTGGCCGCCGCGTCGCGGCGGCCAACGA